>PLTX01000118.1 GCA_003164675.1 Verrucomicrobiota bacterium
CTTTCCAAACCAGAGAACATCTACGGGTACGCCATCCGCCTGCCAGCTAATGAGGTGTTGCAGCGGGAAATCGAGCCGCTGCTGACTCGTCCAGTGGGCCGTCCCTCGAACGCACCGGTGGTCTGGTATGATGACTTTTTGTATCAGGCGCAGAGTTGGGAACGCGCCCGCCGAGTGGTAGCCAAGGTGGAATGGCACAAGGGCGAATTGTTCCCCCGCGTCGGGTTCATCGTGACCAATCTGGGTCGGCTAGCCAAACGAGTCGTGCGATTCTACAACCAGCGGGGAACGGCGGAACAGTGGATAAAAGAAGGCAAGAACGCCGTCAAATGGACGCGCCTGTCCTGTCACGACTTTGTGGACAACCAAGTGCGGTTGCAGCTATTTGTGTTGGCGTACAATCTGGGCAACTTTCTGCGTCAGGCCGTGTTGCCCCAAGCGGTGCGGCACTGGACGCTGACGACGTTGCGGGAGAAACTCATCAAGATCGGTGCGAAGGTGGTGCGCCATTCGCGGCAGGTGATCTTCCAGATGGCGGAGGTGGCAATCCCACGGGAATTGTTCCGGACTATTCTGGAAAGGATTGGATGGCTGAGATTGCCCATGCCGCTGCCCGGCTGATGCTCGCTGGGCGGCAAATGCGGGAAAGCAAAATGGCTGACGGCGATGCTTTGTCTGCGTTCGGTCGAAAATCGGTGCAGAACGCAATCCAGAGCCAAAGGCATCGCTCCGGAGCCTAGGAAAGGCTTGCTTGCAGTGTCAGGAGGGATAAAATGCGATCAATGAAACTGAATGGCCCCCGATGGTCGTGGGCCGCAAGTCATATGGGAAATGTCGGGTTAATGTACGCGAGATTGGAGCAGTCCACATTGGTTCTGGAGATGGTGTCTATGCCGTTCGGGTCGGTATGGATATTCACATTGGCATATGCACAGTAGCCCGTCGCGGTATATGGATAGATACCGCCATTGGTGACGGTGCCGAAAGAGACGCCGTTACCCGTCCCGCCATTTTCGAGATACTCTCCGCTGGTAGCCGGCACAGCCATGTTGGTGACGTTGTTGACCGTTACCGTATAGGAACCGGAGTAGCCGTCGAAATCCGTAATCTGCCCGTTGAAGTACAAATACAACGTCCCGTTGCACTGGGCGGTAAGAATGCCGCTGGTACCGAGTTGGACGCAGCGCTGACAGCGGGTGCAGAATTGGGCTTGAGCAGCAACGTATTGATAATCGTTCGTTCCATTGGAAATGGTGTCATTGGTTCCGTTTCCGACCTGCCCGTCATAGTTGGCCCCCCAAGCCCAGTACTGGTTGGTGCCTCCGGCGACGGTCATGGCCAAGCTGTGGTAGCCGGTTGCGCCAGCGGCCACAAGTAGTACGTTGCTGATGCCGGATACCAGAGTTGGAGTCGTGAGATTGCCGCCTCCCGTATTGGTGCCCAATTGGCCGGAACCGTTCTGGCCGAACGCGTATACGTATCCGTTACTCACCGCCAAGCTAAACCCGTTGCCTGCGGCAATAGCCACTACGTTCGACAGGTTGCTCGGCGATACTTGCCCCGGTACCGAATAGGGAGCGCCGCGGCCCAGTTCTCCCGAACCGGCCATGCCCCCGAAATCACCGCCCCAAGTCCACACGGTTTTATCCGCAGTCAGGACTATGGTGTGATCATAACCGGCCGCGATGGCGATTACGTTCGAGACGCCGCCTACCTGAGCAGGCGTACTGATATTCGTGTTTTGACCGTTGCCAAGCTGCCCGTATTCTCCCAAGCCCCATGACCACACATTGCCATACGCGTCCAGCGCTACGTTATGATTGGCCCCTGCTGCGATATCAACGATGAAGGTTCCGGAGGGGAATATCGACTGAACCGGGGAGTTGGTGCAGTTACAGCCGTAGCCGCTTGGGCAGCCACAGTCGCCGTTTGATTGAACGAGGCCGCCGTCGCCCAGTTGGCCAAAGGAATCAGATCCCCACGCCCAAACCGTGCCGTCGCCTTGCAGGGCGAGTGTGTGGCTGAGGCCCCCGGCTGCGCTGACTACGTTGCTTATGCGGGGCACTGGAGAAGCTGGGAGGCCGTTTGGGGCACTGCCCGTATTTGGGGGCCAACCGAGTTGGTCGTCACCGTCCTCGCCGCATGTCCAAACGGTGCCCGTAGCATCGGCTACGACGAAAAAATCGTCCCCACATGCCAGCGCCACGGGATTGTTGATTGTTTGCCCAAAACAGGTTGTGAGGTTTGCAACCTCGCTTGGGAAGGGGCACAGGTCGTTGATGTCGCCGTCGTCGCCGCAGAAGCCGTTGCCGAGCTGGCCGTCGTCGTTGTTCCCCCAAGACCACAGCTTTCCCTCTGGCGTCAGGGCTAAACTGAAGTAGCCACCGGCGGCAATTGGACTTTCCGGAAACCTTTGGACACGGTAGAACCGCTGGGTAACGGTGCTTCCGTCGTTGTTCGTTGTTGCCGTATCAGTCCATGAGGTCACACCGACGCCGTTCGAGCCCCAGACATAGGCTACAGGAAGCCACTGCGTATTCGTGCTCAGGGCGCTCGCGTCCCATATGAGGTAGCGGAAGAATTGGCAGGATTGCCATGTAATCGTTGTGGCATGGTTGACCGACTGGGTGATAATGGTCACGAAGAACGGCTGTGTCAGATTGGTGATTGCGCAGGGGGCGCTCCCACCTCCGCCGCCACCACCATCATCATCCATCGGCATGAAACGACTATTCATGCTGGCGGTCGCGGCTTGGGCGGCGCATTCCGCCTCGGCTTCCGCTTCGAGGTTGCTTTGGAAGGCGGCGTAGGCGGCATAATTACTCACATCAGACAAGAGCACCTTGAGCGTAATCGTTGGCAGCGGAACCTCGCTGGGCGAGAACCCCCAAGAATCAGGCTGGTCAACCACCTGTTGATACCAGTTCCACATCCAACCGTTCCAAGAGTTGGTGAGGGGCTGGTAGTCGCTCGGAGCCGCAACGGTCGCAACTGCTTCGCTCGCCCCGTCGAGTTGGATCGTCGTTTCGCCCGTCAGGACGTTCTGGATTAACACGACGGTGTAGGCTGGCACGCCTGCGCTGAGTTCGGTTGGGTTTTGGAACACGGCATCACACGAAATCTGCGAGCAGTCGAGCCACCACGGTTCTCCGCCGTCTATTGAATAGGCTCGCCAGTCCCACGGGTCGAACGGCAGGTAAATGCTGTGGTCAGTGCTGAAAGCCTCCGCTACGAGTTGGTCGAGGTTGGTGACGTAAAGGTCTTGGGCATGGGCATTCCTTTGCCAAAAGATTGCCGCAACTGCCAAGTAGAACAAACCAAGGATCGGCAGGACTCGTCTTCTCATATCGCCTCCGAAGTCGCTCGCAACGCTTCTCCCTCGCCACCATTGCGACCTATCCTCGAAGACGCCAGCCTGCTTGAGGAACCGTCGGGCTTCATACGCCCAGCTCGGATTATCGTCAAGACGGAAATTACATGGTGGTGGTGTTATGGTCAGTGACCTTTCATTGGGGATGGAATTGAGCCCGTTGAATACGCGGTTGCTCATTCCAGCAGCAGGTAGGGAGAACTGGAGAGCCTGCTCGGACACGAACGGTGGGCGCAATGGGTAGCGAGAAATCCTCGGCCGTTATTTCGGGACCAGTTTAAGCCGCCGGTGCGCGTTGAGCGGAATGCGCCTTGGCCCACTGGTATGTGTGCCAACGGTGGCACAACGAGCGACCTCTGGCACTGGCTTGTCAGGTCTTGCCCTCTTCATGCTCCAAGGTCCTCGGCGGCCGCGTCAAAGGTGAAGGTTCTGGCTGAGTTGTTGGTAGTTCAACCACAAGTAGCGTACCCACCGGCTGGCCTTCAGTCCGAAGTAGAAGTTGAACCCGTCAACGCAAGCAATTACCCGTTCCACGGCGCGCAGTTTTAAGGCTTGCCAAAACCGATGTCACGGCCTAAATTAATAGAGACTTTCACAGCACCGGAGATAGCATCTCTGGCCAGACGCCTCGCCTCGCAAGAGACGGGGCGTTTCTCTTTATCCGCGTCCGTCAGTCGTCCCCGTTCTGATGGCAATTGCCGCTCCAAGTGGACGTGATGCCCGCGCCGGGGCATCGACTTCGAGACATGGCGGCGAAACCGTCTCATGTCATCGTGAAAACGGGACATCGTTGCGGAAGATGTCCGCGATGGTCCTGTACGACGCACGTTTATGCCGAAGTTCCAGAATGCTTTCCTGAAGGGATAGAAGTTGCTTCCATTTGGCTTACACTCGTGGGGCGTAGTCTTAACTGCCTTGGCCCATCGGTGTTCCACCAAATTGGACGTGGAATTGTCATTCATGGTAACAGTTCCTTACCATACGGGTTTCCACAAACTTCTAGCGTGAGCTAGAGGACAGGCGTGCCCTGTTTAATTGCGCGGCAGTAAAGCGCGCATCGGGAAGAACTTTGTTCGCCCTTGCGAACACAAATTGGGACCCTTCGTCGTATTTCTTGTGCATGCTGACGCGGAATGTGTCATGCGACCTGGAGAATGCGAAAGAGTATTTCGAGGAGCACCACCATGCAGACGAACAAGATGGAATTTCGACTTGCGTTCACGCGATACGAAACTGCCAAAGCGTTGGGCGTAACGCCGATCACGGTTGACCGACTTGTGGCGCGCGGTTTACTGCGGCCTTGCCGTGCGTTGAGGCGACCGCTGTTCCCTCGCGCTGAGATCGAACGGTTTCTGAAAGAAACGACTGCTGAGTAGGACGCCCCTTGCGAACCCTACTCTACGCCTCCGCCACCACCAGCACCTTCTTCTGCTCCTGCTCCATCGGCAGCCGTTCCACCAGAGCCGTAACACCGGTAATCAAGACCCTGCGGAACGATCTTCTACGGGTACTTTAGAGATTGGCCCAGCCTCCTCCACCGCAGGCCACGCAAAACTTGTAAGGAGGATTGGGCGGAAGCTCCTTTTGCGCCACCACCATGTTTTCTTTAGGGCCGTCAGAGTAGGACGCGCGGGACGCGGGCCAGCGGTCGCGTCGCGAGCAATCTTTGTCACAGGCTCATTTGGCTTCGCCCTTTTCACACTACAAATGCTCTAGCACTCGACAAGACAAGAAGCCAAGACCAAATAGGCTGCCTCAGGCGCACGCGGTTGTCCGCAAGGTCGTGACGTGATGGAAGACTCTGGCTCAGTGGTTAGAAGCAGCCTTCATCGGAACAACATTTGATGGGCTGTCGGCACCAGCATCAAAGGTCATGCGCTTTGCCATTTCGCGGCTGTGAACGTCACGGAGATGTCCATAGGTCTTGGCGACCAACACACCGCCGTCAGTGTGCCCCAGCCAGCCAGCAATCACTTTGAAGTCAACACCGGCCTCGATAGCGTTAGAACAAAAGAAATGGCGAAAAGTGTGGTGGGTGAAGTACGGAAATCCTAATTGGCGGCAGGCAGTCGTGAGAGCCTTGCGCGCGGACGCGACCTGAAAAATCCTGTCCGTCGGTTTCGGTGCCCTCGGCAGGTTCGCTTTGAGATCGAGAAGGAATCGCTCTAACGGGGGGAATAGCGGCACGGTGCGGCTCTTGCCAAGCTCGCCGGTGCCTTTGCCGGCCACCGTGAATGTCTTGAGTGCAAAGTCCACGTCACCCCAGAGCATAGGCGGTTTCCCTTCTTTGCTGTCGCCCACCGCTTCAGCCACACGACAACCGCTGTAGCCTAGAAACTCCACAAGGTCGGCGGAATCGTCCCCTGCATTCATTCGCATCGTCTGTAACAGATGGCAAAACTGCTGCTTGGTGGGAATCACCAATTTCTCCCTGCTGAGCTTACGGCGGCTAATTCCGGTGGCCGGGTTCTCCAAAATCAGACCATGTTTGCAGGCGTAGTCGAGGATGCGCCGCAACACGTCCAGATCGACGTTGTAGGTGCGCGCCGATACCTCGCCGCTGCGCCCCGTGGCCCACCGTTCAACCTCACGCAGGGTGACGTTACGGACGGTGAGACTGCCGAAGTGCCGTGACAGCATTTTGATCGAGTTCAAATACATGAGGACTGTTTTGGGTTTGATGGACACGGACACGGAATCAAACCACCGCTTCGACACACCGCCGATCAATTTCCCCTCCTTGTCATATTCGGCAAAGGGCAAAGTCTTGGCATCATCGGCGGTGAGGCGCTCGACCTTGCGGCGATATTCCTCGCGTCGGCGCTTGGCGAGCTCGGGATCGGTGGTCTTGAGGCTGCGCTTGACTTGCCTGTCATCGCGGGTAAAAATGGCATAGTAAACATCGGTGACGCTTGAACGATAAAGGCAATCGCCAACATGAATGAGTTTTTGCTGCTTGCGGATCGTTGGGGTGGTTTTCATGGTGAAAACAGCCTAACCATTGCAACAGATCATTGCAACACAAAAACGATGGTCGCCATGGCGCTCAAAACCCCCAATGTTTACAAGCTTTTTTGCCTCGTGGTGTAATGGTAGCACAACTGACTCTGGATCAGTTTGTCTAGGTTCGAGTCCTAGCGAGGCAGCCAGCTTCGGAGTCCCCGAGGGAAACACTTGAAGTGGACTCGCCGCCTTGTTACCCTGTCCGCAATCGGCGAGAGGTAGTTAAACGTTGCATACACCCCGGGAGGATCCATGCCCACGATCAGTGACGTAGTTCATCAGTTGGAAACACAACGTAACCGCACCCAGCGCGAACTTGAGAAGCTCAATCTCGCGATCAAGGCGCTTACGTCACTCAGTGGAAAATCAGCAAGCGCAGGAATCCGACGCAAACCCCACTTTTCCGCAGCCGCTATCGCCAGGATCAGGGCGGCACAAAAAGCGCGGTGGGCAAAGATTCGGGCGGCGCAAAAGAAGTAGTGCCCCCAGAGTGCCAGAGTTGACTTGGCGTGCGGGAGGACTAGAATTCACTTACCATGACCATCATTGATGGCTTGGTGGCCGAGCACCGCGTGTTCCTGATGCTTTTCGATCAGGTTGAATGCGTTTTGCCCGGCGTCAAGACCGTGGACGAAGTCGCGTTGTTGTGCCGCCTCCTGGAAGCGCCACTTCACGACCACGGCGGGGCGGAAACGGATTTGGCCTATATCGCTCTGGATCATATCCTGCATCAGCAAAATCGCCTGACCCGTCTGCATCACGATCATCAGGAAATTGATGGGCTCCTGAAGCGAGTGGAAGGGATCAAGGATCTTCAAAAAGCCCGCACCCAACTGAAGGCGGCCCTGGACGCCTGTCGCGCTCACTTCAACGAGGAGGAGCTGACCGTGTTTCCCCTGATCGAGAAGGCGCTCCAACACGAAACCCTGCAGATACTGGGGAAGGCGTGGAAATCGCAATCGCATTTGTCGCAGCAGTCGTCGATGGACAGAACCTGATCGTCGAAAAACACGAAGCCAACCAGGAGGGAGGTCGTCATGGGACTCAAAGTGAGCAAGGTGGAGGTATGGGCCGCACCCATCGAGGATCGCGTGGGCGGCTTGGTGCATAAACTGGCGCCGTTGTCCGCGGCCGGGGCTAACTTGGAGTTCGTCATCGCCCGCCGGGCGCCCGAGCATCCGGGCAAGGGAGTGGTGTTCGTGGCACCGTTGGCGGGCGAGGAGCAGGTCAGGGGCGCCACGGATGCCGGCTTCCTGCCGGCTGACAGCCTGCACTCGGTTCGCATCGAGGGACCCGACCGTCCGGGGCTGGGCATGATGATGGCAAAGGCGCTGGCCGATGCGGGAGTCAACCTGAGGGGACTTTCGGCCGCCGCCATCGGTCGGAAGTTTGTCTGCTATCTGGCGCTGGACACGGCTGACGATGCCGAGAAAGCAGTTCGCACCGTGAAGAATCTGTCCTGATTGCAGGGCACGGCTGCGTTTTCAGTCGGTCGTGACGCTACGCGCTTGCGGCGCGGGTGGACACCGTACAGTACTTGCGCAAGGAGGCGGCCGGGTGACGTTCGGATCAGAGAGCGACAACAACTCCAGGAGATCTGTGATATGCCAGCCCGTGACTACGCACGTCTGTCCTGTGGGAAGAAGTTCAGCGTCCACATGACTGTCTGTGACCACGACAAGCACAGGGCGAAATGCCCCAGGTGCGGCGGCAAGAAACTGCAGCAACGGGTCGAGGGATTCTTCGCGATCACGGCGGAGAAGAATTGAGCGCGGAGACCGAGGTGCGCGAACGATTGCTGAAGTTCCTTCGCGAACACCAGGTGTTGACGCTGGCGGTCACGGAAGCGGACACCAGCCCTTACGCGGCCGCGCTGTTCTATGCCGTCGACGATGAGTTGCGTTTCCATGTGGTGACGGATCCGGCGACACGCCACGGGAAGGCGATGCTGGCAAACCCGACTGTCGCGTGCACGATCCAACCCGACAGTCAACATTGGCACGAGATCCAGGGCGTCCAGTTTCGCGGCATCTGCCGCCAACTCGGAAGCGCGGAGCGTGCGCGGGCGTGGGAGATCTACAGCGCCCGGTTCCCCTTCCTGCAACAGCCCAACGCAATCCTGACGCGAGAGTTGGCGAATACCGCGATATGGCGAATCGACACCACATGGATCCGGTTGATCGACAATCGCATCGGCTTCGGTCACAAGCAGGAGTGGACGCCGCCCGCGGCGCACGGCGAGTAGAGGGCGGCACTGTACTTTCTGCGTTGCCTGCGGCGGGGAATGTGATAGGTTGAGACAACCATGAAACGCCGGGGGGCAATTTTGGCCGCCTGCATCGTTCTTCTCGCGGCGATCCCAACCCTTCGCGGGACCGGTCAGGGGACCGGGCACGCAGAGACTGTGTGCTTGATTACAGTCAATGGCATGATCGGGCCAGCAACAGCCAGCTATATCTCCCGCGCCGTCGATGAAGCGGCGTCGCAAGGCGCGCAATGTTTGATCATTCAACTCGACACGCCCGGCGGGCTGCTCGATCCGACCAAGGAGATCGTGCAGAAGTTCCTGGCATCGACCGTGCCGACGGTCGTCTATGTCGCGCCACAAGGGGCGCAAGCCGGCAGCGCCGGCTGTTTCATCACGCTGGCGGCTGACGTGGCGGCGATGGCGCCGGCAACCGCCATCGGGGCGGCGCACCCCGTCGAACTGGGCGGCAGCGGCGAGATTGACAAGACGATGAAGGAGAAGCTGGAGAATTTTTACAGCAGTTACATCGAGGGCATCGCCGTCAAACGAAAACGGAACGCGGAATGGGCGAAGTCGTCGGTGCGCGACAGCGCGGCGACCACCGCGGAAAAGGCGCTGCAGATGAAAGTCATTGATTTCATCGCGAAGGATCGCGGGGACCTGTTGAAGCAACTCGACGGGCGCGAGGTGAATGGCAAGAAACTGAAGACGGCTTCGGCGACAGTGGTGGAGATTCTGCTGTCCCTGCGCGAAAAGGTTTTTCAGGCCATCGCGCATCCGCAGATGATGCTGGTGCTGACGTTGATCGTCATGTACGGGATCATCGGGGAATTGACCAGCCCCGGCGCGATTCTGCCCGGTGTGGCGGGCGTGATCGCGCTGGTGTTGTTGTTGTATCTGGCGACGGCGCTGCCGATGAACGTGGCCGGACTGGTGTTGTTCGGTGTGGCGATCGCGCTGTTTCTCATCGATGCGTTTGCCCCCACCCACGGGGTGTTGACGGCCGGCGGCATCGCGGCGTTTTTCCTCGGCGCGCTCATGCTGTTTGACCGTTCCGATCCGTACTTGAGGTTGTCGCTGACGTGGGTGGTGCCGGCCACGGTGGTGACGGCGCTATTTTTCATTTTCGTGGTCGGCAGCGGCTTGCGGGCGCAACGGATGCCCGTCAAGGCCGGCGCCGAAACGATGCGCGGCAAGGTGGTGACGGCGTTGACACAGATTGATGGGCAGGGCGGCAAAGTGTTTGTCGAAGGAGAATACTGGCAGGCTGTCAGCGATGTGCCCGTGGAGCAAGGCCAGCGCGTTGAGATCGTCGAGATGCAGGGACTGACGTTGAAAGTGAAACCCAAACTCACCTGAAGGAGTGCATATCATGGACGCCGTGGAAAAATCGTTTGGTCTGATCCCATGGATTGTGGTGTTGTTCGTGTTGGGCGCGGTCGTGCTGCCACAGATGATTCGTATCCTGCGCGAGTATGAGCGCGGGGTGATTTTTCGATTGGGCAAACTGCTTGGCGCCAAAGGGCCCGGGCTGATCCTGCTCATCCCGATTGTGGATCGCATGGTGAAGATGGACCTTCGCGTCATCACGATCGAGGTGCCGAAACAGGAAGTGATGACCCGAGACAACGTGCCCGCCACGGTGGACGCGGTTATTTACTTCCGCGTCGTCGACCCGCAAGCGGCGGTGGTCAAAGTGGAGAATTTCCTCAAAGCCAGTTCGCTGATCGCCCAGACGACACTCCGCAGTGTGCTCGGCCAGTCGCAGCTCGACGAGTTGCTGGCCCAGCGCGACAAGATCAACCAGCAGCTTCAGGAAATCATTGACAAGCACACTGAGCCTTGGGGCGTTAAAGTCACCTCCGTCGAAGTTCGCGACGTGGTCCTGCCCGACACAATGAAGCGCGCCATGGCCAAACAGGCGGAGGCGGAACGCGAACGTCGCGCCAAGGTCGTCAACGCCGAGGGCGAGTTTCAGGCGGCCGAAAAACTCGTGCAGGCGGCGGGCATGATTGCCGCACAGCCCATCGCGCTGCAGTTGCGCTACCTGCAAACGATGGCGGAGATCGCCAGCGAGCACAACACGGCGACGTTCATCCCGATCCCGATGGACTTATTCACGCCGTTCCTCCGCAAGACCGGCGACGAGATCGCAAAGAAATAGGCGCAGGCTCGGCGCGGGATGGTGCCTGCCCGGTTCGGCACCGGCTGACGTGAAGAATCGATATTGAAGCTTCGGGGCGCGGAAGCTAGAGTCCGGATCTTGTGAGACTCACTTCGTGGTGTGACGGCATCACGCGCTACCAATGGCTGGTGCTGTTCGTGGCGTGGCTCGGGTGGGTGTTCGACTCGATGGACGCGACGATCTACGCGCTGGTCATGCATCCGGCGCTTCACGACCTGTTGCGCACGCCCGGAGCCGGACCCGTCAGTACGGACGTCATCGGCTGGTACGGCGGGATCATCTTCTCGATTTTCCTGATCGGCTGGGCGTTTGGGGGCGTTCTCTTCGGCGTCGTGGCGGACAACTTCGGACGGACCAAGACGCTGGTCTTCACCATCCTGATTTACGCGGTGTTCACGGGCATGGCGGCGCTGTCGCGGACCTGGTGGGAACTGGCGCTGTTTCGGTTCCTGACGGCGCTGGGCATCGGTGGCGAGTGGGCCGCCGGCGCGTCACTCGTGGCGGAAGTATTTCCCGAAGAAAAGAGGGCCCAAGCTGCGGGTCTCCTGCAGTCGGCCTGGGCCGCGGGATTCCTGGTGGCGGCAATTATCGCCTTGCTCCTGCGCGACCATGGGTGGCGGCCGGTGTTTGTGGTCGGCATTGCGCCGGCGGTCGTGGCGCTTCTCGTGCGCCTGTGGGTCAAGGAGCCGGAGCGATGGATCAATGCCCGCGCCGAGGAACGACAGTCTCACACTCGGGGCCGACGAAGATTGGCGGAATTGTTTGCGCCGGGGCTGGTGCGTTCCACCGTGGTCGGGTCCGGATTGGCGTTTGTTGCCGTGTTTGGCCTGTGGGGGGCTACGAATTGGACGCCGACGCTCATCCGCGCGTTGCCCGATCTCCGAGATTTGAGTCCCTCGGAACTCACGGCCCGGGTCAGCTACGCCACGATGGTGCTCAACATTGGAGCGGTATTCGGTTATCTGAGCTTCGCTCCGTTGGCCGACCGCCTGGGTAGACGCCCGGTATTCGCGTTGATGTGTGTGGGTAGTCTGCTGATGCTGCCCGTCACGTTTCTGACGCCGCGATCCTACGTCCACGTGCTGCTGTTGTTGCCGTTGCTGGGTTTTTTCAACAACGGCATCTTCAGCGGTTTTCCGATTTATCTGCCGGAATTGTATCCGACGCGGATCCGCGCGACCGGCGCGGGCTTTTGTTTCAACGTCGGTCGGGTGCTGGCGTCGACCGGCCCCTTTTTGACCGGCTGTCTCGTCACAGCGCTGGGGAGCTTTGGACGCGCCGCCAGTGCGGTGGCAGTGGTCTACGTCGTCGGGCTGCTGATCCTGCCGTTCGCGCCCGAGACCAGGGGCAAACCGCTGCCACCTTGAATGAGGCGGATTTCCGACTTGACCAGTGTCGGGCACGGGGCGAAGATTTTCGTAAGTCCGGCGGGTGGATGCGGTCGGCGCAAACGCCTTCGGATCGCGTGGGGGGGTGATCGGAAATGAAAATGCCGCGCGGTCGTGAGCAGCACACTTTGACTGGGTCTTTCTGCACTACTGTCCGCTTTGTGGCCTCGGTCCTGACGATCATCGTGGTCGCGTCCGCGGTGGAAGCGGTCGGTCTGAGCGCCGGCCCGGTCGCTACCAACATTCAACGTTCTGCGCAGTCCGGTAGCAGCGCGACCGGATCGTCGGAGCGTCTCACGCCAGCGCTGGTCGTAAGAGAACCGGCCGTAGCCGGGTTGTTCTATCCGCGGGATGCCGCACGACTCTCGCAGACGCTCGACGCGCTTCTGGCGGGCGCGAGACCGCGGGTGATGGAAGGCGAGTTGCGCGCCATCTTGTGTCCGCATGCCGGTTACGAGTTTTCCGGCCCGGTCGCGTCCGAGGCTTACCGGCTGCTGGCGGGGCGTACCTACGAAACCGTCGTCATCTTGGCGCCGAGTCACTATGCGTTGTTTCGGGGCGCGTCAGTGATCGCTGCAGACGAGTATCGCACACCGCTCGGGCTTGTGCCCGTGTCGGCAAAGGCCAAACAATGGGCGAACACCGAACCGTTCGTGCTCGAACCGAAGTGTCTGGTGCAACGCCCTCAGTGGTCGAAGCAAGCCTCGCATCCGGAGCCGGGGTTCGGTGAGGACACTCCGGAGACGTGGGAGCATTCGGCGGAAGTGGAGGTGCCATTCCTGCAGAAGACGCTGACGAATTTCTCGCTCGTCTCGATCATTACCGGCGAGGTCGACCCCGCGAAACTTGCGCAAGCGTTGGCGGACCGTCTTGACGACAAGACGCTGCTGGTCGTCAGCACGGACCTGAGCCACTACTATCCATATGATATCGCGCGCGAGAAGGATGCGCGTTGCGTGTCGGCCATCTGCGATCTGGATGTGGACCGGATGAAGGCAGAGGAGGCCTGCGGCAAGACCGGCGTGCTGACGTTGCTGCACCTGGCCCGGCTTAAAGGCTGGAAGGCCACATTGCTCGATGCTCGCAACAGCGGCGACACCTCGGGACGGAAGGACAGCGTTGTCGGGTACGCCGCCATCGCGTTCTCCTCGCCCACGCTGCAGGCGTTCAGCGGCGAAGAGCGGGAACAACTACTGCGACTGGCTCGACGGAGCCTCGTGGAGATCGTCACCAACGACAGGCTGCCGGCAGTGACGACCAACGCTTTTCCGCCGAAGTTCGCGGAAGTGAAAGGGTGCTTCGTCACGCTTACCGAACAAGGTCGGCTGCGCGGATGCATCGGCCACATTTTGCCCCAGGAACCGCTCTACAAGGCAGTGATGGACAACTCCCTGAACGCCGCGACGCGCGACCCGCGATTTCAACCGGTGCGGCCGGACGAACTCGACAAGGTCAACATCGAAATCAGCGTGCTGACGGTGCCGGAGCCGCTCGCGTTCCGCTCGCCCGAAGACTTGCTGGCCAAATTGCAACCGCATCGCGACGGTGTTGTCCTGCGGATGGGCGGCCTCAGCGCGACGTACCTGCCGCAGGTTTGGGAGCAGATACCAGACAAGACGCAGTTTCTGGACACGCTCGCGGAGAAGGCGGGCGCAGCCGCAGGCGATTGGCGCGCGCCGGGCACGCAGGTGTTCACCTACCGCGTGGAATCCTTCAAGGAAGCGGAGAAGTGAACCATCGCTTGGGGGGCGCAGCCTGCGCGCTGGGCGTCATGGCGGTGATGACGCAACTGGCGCTCATGCGGGAGATGCTGTGCGTGTTCAGCGGGAATGAACTGGCCCTTGGCGTGATCCTCGGCAACTGGTTGTTGTTGACGGGGCTTGGCTCCTGGCTTGGGCGGACGGCCAGTCGCATGCGCCACACGGAACGCACACTTGCGCTCCTGCTCCTGTTCGTCGCTCTCCTGCCGTTGGCACAAGTGTTCACGCTGCGCGAGCTGCGCAACGTGGTCTTTGTCCGAGGCGCAACCATTGGACTCTCCGAAACCGTGACGGCGAGCTTTTTGTGGCTGGCGCCGTTCTGCGTTGTGTCCGGCTATATGCTGACGCTGGCCTGCGGCGCGCTCGCAACGCCCCAGGACATGAGCGCCATCGGTACCGTGTACGTTACGGACAGCGTCGGCAGCGTTCTTGGCGGGGCGTTGTTCACCTATGTCCTGGTGCGGCGACTCGACCACTTCGCGCTCCTGAGCCTACCGGCACTTGTCTGTCTGCTGGTTGCCGGGTGGCTCGCCTGGCATGAACGCCAATACTGGGTGGTGGGAGCAGCGGGTATCATGGCCGCGGGATTGGTGGTGGCGTTGGTCGCGATGGACGTGGACGGTGCCACCACCGCGCGGCTGTTTTCCGGCCAGCGCGTGGTGTTCCGCGGCAACTCGCCCTACGGCAGGCTGGTCGTGACCGAATCCGCCGGCCAGTTGAACTTCATCGAGAACGGCGTGCCGGTGATTGCGACGCACAACATCGAGGAGGTCGAGGAAACCGTGCATTACGCGATGTCCCAGCGACCCCGCGCCGAGCGTGTCTTGCTGATTGCCGGCGGCGTGTCCGGGACGGCGCGTGAGATTCTCAAGTACGGCGTCGCGGAGGTGACGTACGTGGAACTTGATCCATTGATCATCACGGTGGGTCGTCGCTTCCTGCCGGAAAGCCTCGCTGACCCGCGGATCCGGGTGTTGAATACCGACGGCCGGTTGTTCGTGAAACATACGCAAGAGACATTTGACGTGGTGATTGTAGATATGCCGCCGCCCTCCACGTCGCAGATCAACCGGTTTTTCACGTCCGAGTTCTTCGACGAGGCGAAGCGGGTGCTCGCGCCCGGCGGCGTGTTCGCCTTCTCGCTGGGCCACTATGAAAACTTCGTCAGTCCCGAACTGGCGCGCGTACTGGCCTCGGCATCCACGACGTTGCGGCGGACGTTTCGCCACCAACTCGTCATTCCCGGCGGCCGGATATTCTTCCTGGCCTCCGACGGCGAACTGTACGACGACATCGCCACGCGCATCGAGCAGGCGGGTGTGTCGACTCGGCTGGTGAACGGGCATTATCTCAGCGCGGTGTTGACGCCCGACCGGCTGGCGGACATGCAACGAGCCACTGCGGCGCGGGCGGCGGTGAACACCGATTTCAACCCGGTGTTATACTACTATCACCTCATGCATTGGATGAGCCAATTCCGTGAGCGCTACGGCCTGTGGGCGATCGTGCTGGTCTCCGGCTTCGCGGCGTACCTGGCGCGGACGCGGGCGGTGCCGTTTGCGATTTTCGCTTCCGGTTTTGCGGCCTCGGCGTTGGAGGTTGTGCTGCTCCTCGGCTTCCAAATCCTGTGCGGCTCCGTGTATCGTCAAGTTGGCGTTATCATCACGGTGTTCATGGCCGGCCTGGCGGTGGGGGCATTCGCGGCAACGCGGTATCGACGCATCGGCAACCGTGTTCCATTGGCGGGACTGGCCTTGGGGATCGCGCTTCTGGCGGCGATACTCCCGGCTGGATTGAAATCGCTCGAGCACGCTCCCGTGCCGATCGTCCAGGCGGCGATCGCTCTGCTCACGCTGGTGTTGGCGTCCATGGTCGGCATGGAGTTTCCCCTGGCGACGCGGACGAGCGTCCGCGATGTGGCCGGAACGGCATCGAGGTTGTATACCGCGGACTTCACCGGCGCGTGCCTCGGCGCCCTGCTGGCGAGCACACTATTGATCCCGCTTCTGGGGGTGACGGCAACGTGTCTGTTGGCGGCCGGGCTGAATGCGGTGAGCGCGGTGTGGCTATTGGCGGGAGATTTTCGATGAACAAGCCGCGCCGGCGAATTCGGATGGGCTACATTGTCATCCGCACGCTGCGGTTTACGAGTTGGTTTTTGCTGGTGTTGGTGCTAACCTATATCACAACGGGGTATGTGATGAGCGGCCAGCTCACGTTCAGCGGTTGGGCCGATCCGAGGACGGCGCTCGCCATTCACCGCCTGTTGCACGTGCCGCTGATCGTAATGTTCGGGCTGCACGCGCTGGGCGGGATTTACCTCGCGATGCGAAGGAAGCGATGGATCCGGTGGTGAAACCGACGGGACCGGAGGGAGAGGACGGATTTGACGCGGCGTTGGGCACGTCGTGGCGGTCCATGACGCGGCGGGAAGCGATCCGTTACGGTGCAACCGGGCTGGCGTGTGCCGCTGGTGTTAGCGGGCTGGCGTGGTATCTGTTCCGGCAGGCACGCGCGGAGATCGCGCTCACGGGGGTGTTCCGGAGCGGCGGGCCGAGTGACAAAGTGTGGGCGCTCTGGGAGCAGCGCGGGTGGGTGAAGGAAGCGGCGCACTATCTCAAGCTCGGCAACAATGTGCAGTGCAAGTTGTGCCCCAACAACTGCCTCCTCGCGCCCGGCGACCGTAGCCATTGCCGAAACAAAGTCAATCGGGGCGGGACGCTTTACACGATGGCCTACGCCAACCCGTGCACCTTTCACGTCGATCCCGTTGAGAAGAAGCCGCTGTTCCATTTTCATCCCGGCATGATGACATTCTCGCTGGCCACGTCCGGCTGCGGTTTTCGGTGCCTGAATTGTCAGAACTGGGAGATCTCGCAGAAGCAACCGGAAGAGACCAAGGACGCGACCGGTCCTCCGCTGCGACTGCGTCCGCCGTTGCCGGAATCGCTCACGCTGGATGACATGCGACGGATGACCATGTTGCCGGAAGACGTCGTGGCCGTGGCGGAAGCATTGCGGTGCCCGTCGATTGCCTACACCTACTCCGAGCCGACGGACTACTACGAGTACGTGACGGACACGGCTCGGCTCGCTCACGCGCACAGTCTCAAGAACATCTTCGTCACCTGCGGCTTCATCAACGAGGCTCCGCTCCGCGATCTGGCCGCGCACCTCGACGCCGCGCATGTCGACCTGAAAGGTTTCGATGACGATGCCTACAGGCGGCTCAACTCCGGCCACCTTCAGCCGATTCTCGACACGCTGGTCACGTTAAAAGAAATGGATGTGTGGTTCGAGGTCATCAACCTTGTGGTGCCGACGTACACGGACAACCTGGATACGATCAAACGCATGTGCGATTGGCTTGTCAGTAACATCGGGCCGGATCACCCACTGCATTTCTCGCGTTTTCACCCGGCGCACAAACTCGAGCACTTACCGCCGACGCCGGTGGACACGCTGGTGGACGCCCGCGACATCGCGCGCAGGGCGGGTCTGCGTTATGCCTATGTGGGGAACGTCCGCGGGTTGCCGGATGCCGAGACGACTTTCTGCCCAAATTGCCATCGGGCCATTGTCGAGCGCGACATCTTCGCCGTCACGCGACTGGACATCGCCGACGGGAAGTGCAAGTTCTGCCAGACCAGGATTGCCGGCGTGTGGGCTTGAGGGCGTTGGGGATACAGCTCTGGAATGGGTGACGAGTTGTTTGACCATACGGTGTGCAGCTGGCATCGTCTTCTTGAGCGCCTCGGCGGCCCGCCCCTGGTGTTGGTCACACGACGCCCTGATCCAACATGGCTTCGGCCACCTTGTGGAAACCCGCAAGGTTTGCGCCGTCCACGTAGTTGATGAACGCCTCGTTCTTGCCGAAGCGCACACATTGGTTGTGGATGGCCTTCATGATTTCCAACAATCGTTTATCCACTTCCTCGCGGGTCCACTGCAGGCGGAGGCTGTTCTGGGACATCTCCAACCCGCTGACGGACACGCCGCCGGCATTGGCGGCCTTGCCGGGGCCAAACAGGATCTTGTGGCCGAGGAACACATCCACCGCCTCGGCCGTGCTCGGCATGTTTGCGCCTTCGGCAACGCACAGGCAACCGTTGCGCACCAGTTTCTCGGCGTCGCGGCCGCTGATTTCATTTTGGGTCGCGCAGGGCAGCGCCACGTCACACTTCATGCCCCAGGGCCGCTGCTTGTCGAAGTACTGCCAGTGAAGTTGCTTGGCGAAGTCCTTGATACGGCCGCGGCGGACGTTCTTGAACTCTTTCAGCAGCGCCAGCTTCTCGTGGTCGAGACCGTGCGAGTCATAGGCGAAACCGTCCGAATCGGACATGGCGACGACTCGGGCGCCCATCACCATCGCCTTCTCCGCGGCGTATTGCGCCACGTTGCCCGAGCCGGAGATCACGACGGTTTTCCCGGTGATCGAGTTGCCGCGTGTGCGCAGCATCTCTTCGGCAAAGTAGAGCAGGCCGTAGCCCGTCGCTTCTTCGCGGATCCGGCTGCCGCTCCAGTTGATGCCTTTCCCCGTGAGAACGCCGGTGAACTCGTTGCGCAGCTTCTTATACTGGCCGAAGAGGTAACCGATTTCGCGCCCCCCCACGCCGATGTCGCCGGCGGGCACATCCGTGTCCGGCCCAATGTGCCGGTAGAGCTCGTTCATAAACGCCTGGCAAAACCACATCACTTCCTCGTCGGTCTTTCCTTTGGGATCGAAGTCCGACCCGCCCTTGCCGCCGCCCATGGGCAGCGTGGTCAGCGAATTCTTGAAGACTTGCTCGAAGGCCAGGAACTTCAATGTGCCCAACGTGACGGACGGATGAAACCGCAACCCGCCCTTGTACGGCCCGATGGCGCTGTTCATCTGCACGCGGTAACCGCGGTTGACCTGCACCTCGCCGTGGCGGTCCACCCACGGCACGCGGAACATGATGACCCGTTCGGGCTCGACCATCCGCTCGAGGATTTTCGCCTTCCTGTATTTGGGGTTTTGGTCAATGAACGGCCAAACCGACTTGGCCACTTCGCTCACCGCTTGATGGAATTCGGTCTCGGCCGGACAGCGGGCCACCAGCGTCGCCAGGAAATCCGTCATCTCGTTTGCCATACCTAACCCCCAATGGTTCAGAGAGCCCGTTCACCGCGCTCTTCAGCAAGGCCCTCGTTGACGTCTTCGAGCTTGAACAGCTTGATGATCGCCTCGATTTTCTTCACGGGATCAGTCCCCATCGCAGGCGGCAAATCCTGGCAAGCTGCCAACGAAGTGGTCGTGACTGGACCACTTCGTTCGAGCCAGGATTTGCGTTGGTCCAAGCACCCATTTTGAACCAAGGGTTGGGGTTTGTCCATCCCCGACAGAGGCAGGGCGTAGCCCGACCGCAGCCGGCGATCGAGTTGATCAACCTCCACCCTCCGGCCCTGGCCAGCTTTCATGACCCGGATCGCTGTCCAGGCGCAATACAAAGTGGCTTTTGAACTGAACGCGGACATGGTTCACGATCTGGCGATCCAGACCCCAAAAGGCCACACCCCGCGATCACCGGAAGTTTTCAACCCGCAGTGCTTCGGGTAGTCGTTGACTTACTGGGGATCTGGTATCACGGAGGAAGCAAGAACGTTGGCATTCGTATCCGTGACGTAAACGAAGGTGCCCGCTTGGTTTCCGTTGAATTTTCCAGTCAGCTTGATTGCGGTCGTTTTACCTACCGCGAGTGCTTTTACTCTCTTCTTCACAGACCACGGATTGATGGTGGGATCGAAGCCGCTGTTCTGGCCCGGCCAAAACAGGACCTGGAACGCCGAGGAATTCGTCGCCCCGGTATTGCTGGCAACCAGGGAAAACTTGACCCTACACGTCGTAACAGAATTGGTCGTCATCGTCGCGTGGTCGATCTTCGTCTTGGTCGTGCAGGTCTGCACGACATTCGAAAATGCCAGCGCGACAGAAGCTGGAGCAGGCTCCCCCTGCGCCGGCGGAGTTGATATGCTGTTCGTATTGTACTCGTAGGCCCCGAGGTCCCACGGGCCCGATACGGGACGAGGCGCGCCGTCTTTATCGGTATTCAGCCCGGGCAGGTTCAGGCTGGTGAGGTTGACCCCCGCACCGATCGCCGGCGAACCGGACTGCAAATGGTAGTCGTTAAAAGCAGCGTTCAGACCCGCGCCGAAGGCGAGGCTGGCAAACAGCGGGTCGTTGGTTTGGCCGTGGGTCTCAAAACCGAGGGTTCGCATCGCGCCCAGATCGCCATGGATGTTGAACGACGGAGTCGGATTGTTCCACCAGAACCAGTCATTGGCGGTGTCGAGTGAGAACCAATCATTGTAGTCGATCGTCCAGACCGTCGCCCCGGGTCTGTTGACGACGACACCGATTGTCAGCAGTGTGGGGTCGCCACCTCCTGACCCAGTGAAGCTGTATACGACATTGTTTTCCACAGCCAGTTTACCGTTGGACGGCCACGTCGATGAAGGCGACAGGCAACTGCATGCGCCCCACAGAAACGCCGAGTTCTGGGCATTGGCGGGCGTGTTGACAATGGTCGTGTTGTTCAGGATCCGAACCTTTGAGGCAACATTCAGTTCATAGGAAATCTCC
>PLTX01000047.1 GCA_003164675.1 Verrucomicrobiota bacterium
TCAAATCTCTCCGGGCGTACCACTTACAAAGGTGCCCTTTTCCAATCGCCGTGAAATCACCTGGTCGGAGGGCGAAAAACCGCTCCGCCTCCGCCCGTGAGGTCAGTCCCCGGTAGTGCATGTCGAGGGTGCGAATGTCGTGATCCCCGAGCAACGCGGCTGTCTTGATGATGTCCCCGGTCAACGCATGATGGTAGGTCGCCGCCGTATGCCGCAATCCATCCTGAATCCATTGGAAGCCGAGTCGGTCGCGGAACCGGCAGAAGTGGCGCCTGAACGTCGATTGGTTGCCGGCGAAGATCCGCTCCGGCAACGGTCGGACAGTATGACTGGACCGGTCTTTTCGAGCCAGGGAGTGAGTTAGTCCGAGGCGGTTGTTGTTGATGTTGCACCAGGGTTCTGAGTTTGTCCATCCCCGACGGAGGGAGGGCGAAGCCCGACCGCAGACGGGGATGAAGTTAGTTGGGCCGCAAATCGCGCAGGGCTCTGATAACCCAACCGACTGTGTGGCCGACGTTGGTTGTATTTGTGCCGATAGTCTTCGATCACCACTCGCGCTTCTGTCAGCGTCCAGAGTTGCTCGCGGTTCAAACACTCGTCTCGAAATCGGCCATGAAAGCTCTCCACGAAGCCGTTCTGCCACGGGCTGCCCGGCTCAATGTAGATCGTCTTAATCTGGTTCTGCGCCAGCCATCGTTGCACGATCTTGGCGATGAACTCCGACCCGTTGTCCGAACGCAGGTATTCCGGCGCGCCATGTTGAGCAATGGCCTTCTGCAACCAAGTCAGCACCTCGCCAGAACGCAGCGCCCGGTCGGCTTGCAGCACATGACACTCGCGGGTGTATTCATCCAGGATCGTCAGCATCCGCAAGGCGCCTCCGCGCACGGTGGCATCGGCAATGAAGTCCCAGATCCAGACGTGCCCGCGATGCGTGGCTTTGATCGGCAGACATGTCGACACCCCGCGTCGAATAAGCTTTCGCCGATAAGTCTTCCATCCCGCTGGATTACTCGCGTCTGGGTCAGGGGCGATTCCGCCAGCGGTCAACCCGTCGAATTCGAGACTGAATAGCGCGCGACCGGAGGTATCACCGTGCCCGATTGTGAAAATCGACGGGAAGGGGTATGTTGATCCCATCCAATGGAAGTTAAGTCATGAAATGGACTGTTATCCTTGCCGGTCTGTTATCGGCGAGTTTGCTCGCCGTTGCGCAGGATCCCACCGGGATCGCTCCGGCCCAAACGAATCGGGCGAATCAACCAGCCGTTTTCCCGGACACGTCCCGCCCCCAACAACTCACTGCCACAAACCAAACCAGTGGAGGGAGTTCAACCAACTTGACGTCTTCCGTGACGACTTCGACTAATGTCAGCGGCACTTCGACCACTAGCCGCCAGATTACGATCATCCGTGGCAGCGACACATCGACCGGTAGCGGCCAGCTTCCGCCCAACGACAATGGCATCGATCCGGTGAAGAGCACGGCTGGCACCCCCAACGATTGGCGCAGCAATAGCTCCGGGCCTCACGTTATCCCGCCGCGAGACTCGGCGACAAAACCCTAAGCGCGGGTAACAAAACCGGTGCTCGGTGCCGGTCTCCCGCCCGCGCCGTATGAGTTGACCGCACGATCTGCTTAAGCATTTATTATGCGGAGCGTGTGGCGGCTTGAGACGAATGAGTTCCTACATGGTACAAGGCTGGATCATCAAGTTCCGCATGCCGCCAGCGTGGCGATGACCATGCAGGACCGCATTGACAGCAAGCCATCTTCTCCATTCCGTGCGCGTCGGTTGTGGGGTTGAACAACATGGTTGGTAATTTTGTACCACCGACAGAAGTCTTGCTTGGAGGTCCGCGTCGTCCCCCGAGCAGGAGCCGGCCAAGGATCCCCTACGGGTAGAAGCGGGCGGGGCGGCGGGTATAGTCGAGAAAGCTTTGTTCATGCGCAAGTTCAAGTTTCATGCCTTTATACGAATGATCAATGGTCGGGTGGGTTGAGGGCGTTCTGAATAGCGGCGAGAAGCTCTTCCACGTCGTAGGGCTTCTCGAAATATCCTGCCGCTCCCAGTTCGTTCGCCTTTTGACGGAAGCCGGCCTGCTTGCCAGCAGTAATAAAAATAATGGGAGTGAACGTGGGGAGGAGCGTTTGGATTCTCTCGAACAGGGTAGAGCTATTGCCAACGGGCAGGCAGATGTCCAATAGCACCAAGTGCGGGGGATTTTTGACCGCGGCATCCAATCCAGTCAGAGCGTCGTAAGTCGTTGTTGTCTCATAGCCGGCGGATCTGAGCCGAACGGCCAGCGCCGTGGCGATCTTCCGGTCATCTTCAATGATGAGGATGTTTTTCATTGTTCAAGTGGATTTCTTGGTGGCGGAACGTTGGCAGGCGTTCACTAAGTTCATTAGTAATCTTGGCAATGGCACCCTCAATGCAAGTAGTGGAAGTACCGGTGAGTTCGATGAGTTTATAGATGGGATATTTCAGCTTGGTTCCTCGGACAATTATGCAAACAGACGATGTAGGCACTATGGGGTGTTCACCCCATGGGGTAAATGCCAGTGGTTCGCATAAACTGTAGTGGTGACCAAATCAGGCCAACCAACGTTCAGCCGCTCCTCGGGCCGACTTACCGGGTAACTCGAACCGATGAAGCCGGTCAATAACCTGGGTCAAATCGTCTCGGTCGTACAACGTGAAAGATAGCAGATGGTGTCATTGCGCCACCACAACTGGCGGACCAGTCAGACGCGCTCACGCCCGCGCGCCAGCGAGGCGCCGTTGCGAGCCGAGCTGTTCAGCGGCGATCAGTTGCAGCGGCACGCCGTCGCACTGGCGGGACAGCATCTAATCGACCCGAAACACGGGTCGAATCGGTTGCTGCTGCGGTTGGCGGACAACGAACAGGTTCTCATTCAGGCCTATGATCTGGTGACCGGCGCGGAGGCCGAGGGCCGGCGCGTCGCCCCGGCGGGCGAATGGCTACTGGATAACTTTTATCTGATCGAACAGCAAATCCGTCTGACGCGTTTGCATTTGCCGCGGACCTACAGCCGCGAGTTGCCGCGTCTGTTGAATGGAGCGGCGGCGGGGTTTCCCCGCGTTTATGACATCGCCTTGGAGTTGATCGCCCATGTGGACGGCCGCGTAGACGCGGAAAACGTCAGCCACTTCGTCACCGCCTACCAGTCGGTCACCCCGCTGACGCTCGGCGAACTGTGGGCCGTGCCGATCATGCTGCGTTTGGGGCTGATCGAGAACCTGCGGCGCGTATCGGTGCACATTGCCCGGCGGCGACGAGATCGGAATCTGGCCAACCAATGGGCTGGCCGCCTGTTAACGGCGGTGGAGAAAGAGCCGGCAACAGTACTCCATGTGTTGGCGGAGATGGCCCAGTCCGATCCGCCGTTCAGCAACCAGTTCGTGGAGGAATTCTGCGGACGGTTGCAGGGGCAGAGCCCGGCCCTAGCGACCGTCCAAAGTTGGGTCCAGCACCGTCTTGCCGAACAAGGCCTGACCCGCGAGCAATTGCAGCGGGCGGAGAACCAGAACCAGGCGGCCGATCAGGTATCCATCGGCAACAGCATCGGCAGTCTGCGTTTCCTGAGCGCGATGGACTGGCGGAAATTCGTCGAGACGATGAGCATCATCGAGCAGGCGCTTCGCAACGATCCCGCAGACGTGTATGCCGACATGGATTTCGTCACGCGCGACCGCTATCGCCACTGCGTGGAAGCCCTGTCGCGGCAGTCCGGGGTCACCGAGGATGCGGTGGCCCGCGCCGCGATCCAACTCGCGACGGAAGCGGCCCACCGCGACGGCACGACGGCGCGCACCGCCCACGTGGGATTCTATCTCATCGACAAAGGCCGACTGCGGTTGGAGAGCATCGTCCGCGTCCACTGGTCACTCCGTCGGTTCGTCACGCGAATGGCTCGCCGGTTCCCGATTTTCTGTTATCTCGGCTCCCTGTTGGTGATCACGGCGGCCACCGCCAGTCTGGTGCTGGAGCCGGCCAGCCTGTTTGGCTGGCATGACTGGCGGGTCTGGCTGTTGATGATGCTGGGAATCATCGGCGCATCGCAGATGGCGGGTGCGCTGGTGAACTTGCTGACGACTGTCATGGTCGGCCCCCGCCTCCTGCCGCGACTTGATTTCTCGGAAGGGATCCCGGCGGACAACCGCACGATGGTGGTCATCCCCACGCTCTTGACCAGTCCGCAGGACGTCACCGATTTGCTGGAAGGCCTGGAGATCCGCTACTTGGGGAACCGCGACCCGAACCTGTTTTTCGCGCTGCTCACCGATTTCCGCGATGCGCCCGAGCCGGTGGAGTCCGACGACGCGGACCTTCTGCGGCTGGTGCGTGACGGCGTCCAGTCCTTGAATGCGCGGTACAGCCTCAAGGGCGCAACCGTCTTCTATCTGTTCCATCGGTCGCGCGTTTGGAATCCGCACGAGCGCCTCTGGATGGGTTACGAACGCAAACGCGGCAAGCTGGAGCAATTCAACGCGCTGCTGCGCGGCGGTTCGCGCGATCCGTTCTCCGAGATCATCGGCGATCTGGCACTCCTCCCCACGATTCAATATGTCCTCACGCTGGACACCGATACCGGCCTGGCTCGCGATACCGCCCGCAAACTCATCGGCACGATGGCGCATCCGCTGAACCGGCCGCGGCTTGATCCGCCGACGGGCCGCGTGGTCGAGGGCTACGCCATTTTGCAGCCGCGCACGCCCATCAGCCTGCTCTCGGCCAATCGCTCGCGGTTCGCCCAGCTCAGTGCCGGCGAAGCGGGGATCGATCCCTACACGCGCGAGGTGTCCGACGTGTATCAGGACCTGTTTGCCGAGGGGTCCTATGTCGGCAAGGGCATCTATGACGTGGACGCGTTCCGGCAGGCCACGGCCGGGCGCTTCCCGGAAAATCTCATCCTGAGCCACGATCTGGTGGAAAGCGGTTATGCCCGCTCGGCGCTGGTCTCCGATGTGGAACTGCATGAGGATCACCCCGCGAGTTTCGCCGCCGAAATGAGCCGCCGCCATCGCTGGATCCGGGGCGACTGGCAGATTGCCGGTTGGCTCTTGCCGCGCGTGCTCGGGCCGGCCAACAAGCGTCTGCCTAACACACTAACAGCGCTCGGCTGGTGGAAAATCTTCGACAATCTGCGCCGCAGCCTCGTGCCGCCCGCCGTGTTGCTGCTGTTGCTCGGTGGCTGGATGATGGCACCGGAGCCGACGGGTTTCTGGACGCTGTTCGTACTCCTATTGCTTCTACTGCCCGTGCTGTTGGCGACGCTGGTGGAAGTGGCTCGCAAACCCCGGGAACGAGCGGGGACAGTTCATCTGGACACCGCCCTAAAGTCGCTGGGCCGGCAGTTGGCGGAGGCCGGTCTAACGCTGTGTACCTTGCCGTATCGCGCCGTCATCAATCTGGATGCGATCCTCGATTCCGGCGGGCGCATGCTGTTCACGCGGCGTGGGCTGCTGCTCTGGCACACGCCGCGTTATGCGAAACGCAACAACTGCACCACACTGGCCGAATTCCTTCAAGAGATGTGGGTCGCGCCGCTGTTTGCTGTGGCCGGTATCACGTGGCTCGCGCTGACACATCCCGGTGAACTGGTCGTCAGCGGGCCGGTGTTGCTGATGTGGCTGGTGTCCCCGGTCGTCGGCTGGTGGATCAGCCGGCCACTCGTGGCCGACAAGCCAGTATTGTCCGACGCGCAACAGACGTTTCTGCGCAGTTTGTCCCGGCAAACATGGCGCTACTTCGAAGTGCTGGTCAATGCGGAAGAAAACTGGCTGCCGCCGGATAATTTTCAGGAAGTCCCGACACCCGTGGTCGCCTCACGCACCTCGCCAACCAACATCGGCATGGCCTTGCTGGCCAATCTGGCAGCGGGCGATTTCGGCTACCTCTCCGCCGGCAAACTGCTCGACCGTACGGACAAAACCATTACCACGATGGAGCGACTCGAACGCTACCGGGGTCATCTCTACAACTGGTACGACACGCGCACGCTAAAACCGCTGCGCCTGTTCTACGTGTCGAGTGTCGATAGCGGCAATCTGGCTGGAGCGTTGTACACCTTGCGCGCCGGACTTCTGGAATTGAAAAGCCAGCCAATCGTTTCGCCACGCGTTTTTACCGGGCTTTGTGATACCTTGGAAATGCTATCGTCTCCGTCAATCGACCGGCTCCGAGAAAAGCTGCAATCTCCGCCACCGCCCAATCTCCTGGCAACATTGGCGTTGCTCCAGGAACTCAGCCGTGATGTCGCCGCGATGCCCGCCAACGGCGACGCGGAACAGCAATGGTGGGCACACGCTCTCATCCGGCAATGCAACGACGCGCGGGACGATTTGCAGTTCCTCATTACCGATCCCCAGCAGTTCGATCACGTGCCGACGTTGCAGGAGTTGGCCGCCGCGCCGGCGGCGGGCGAGCGCGCCGCCGAGCGCATCCGACAAATCGACAAACTCGCCCAGCGTTGCACCGAGCAGGCGGCAATGGATTTCACCTTCCTGTACGATCCCGCCTGCGACTTGTTGTCAATCGGTTACAACGTTAGCGATCGCCGACGCGATCCGTCGTATTACGACCTGCTCGCCTCGGAGGCGCGACTGGCCAGTTTCATCCTCATCGCCCAGGATCAGTTGCCGCAGGACCATTGGTTTGCCTTGGGCCGGCAGTTGACCACCCACGCTGGCGCGATGGCGTTATTGTCGTGGAGTGGCTCGATGTTCGAGTACCTGATGCCGCTGCTGGTAATGCCGACCTACGAGCACACGCTGCTCGATCAGACCTACCGGGCGGTCGTGGCTCGCCAGATCGAATACGGCCGCCAGCGCGGCGTGCCGTGGGGCATTTCCGAGTCGTGCTACAACACCACCGACGCCCATGGCATTTATCAGTATGGCGCGTTCGGCGTGCCGGGGTTGGGGTTCAAGCGCGGTCTCGCCGACGATCTGGTCGTCGCGCCGTACGCGTCGGTGCTGGCGTTGATGGTCGCGCCCCGGGAGGCGTGTGAGAATCTGGAGCTGCTTGCGGCAGGCGGCTACCATGGCGCGTACGGATTCTATGAAGCGATCGATTTCACACCCGCGCGCGTGCCTCGCGGCAAGACCAACGTTCCACTCCGCAGTTACATGGCGCATCACCAAGGGATGAGCCTGCTGGCACTCACGTACCTGCTGTTGAACCGGCCCATGCAACGCCGGTTCCTGTCCGACCCGTACTTCAGGGCGTCGGAGTTGCTGCTGTGCGAACGCATTCCCAAGGTCGCTTCTCCGTTACAACCGCACTCGGCCGAGGTGAACGCCGCGCGCACGCCGCCGGCAACAGCGGCCTCCACCATGCGCGTGTTTCCAACGCCGCACACTCCGATTCCCGAGGTGTATCTTCTGTCCAACGGCCGCTATCACGTTATGGTGACCAACGCGGGCGGCGGGTACAGCCGGTGGAAGGATTTGGCGGTCACGCGCTGGCGCGAGGATGCGACGTGCGACGGATGGGGCACGTTCTGCTATCTGTGCGATGCCGCCACGGGCGCGCTCTGGTCGTCGGCCTATCAACCGACACGGCGTTCGTCGAAGAACTACGAGGCGATCTTCGTGCAGGGCCGCGCCGAATATCGCCGCCGCGACGAAGACATCGACGCGCACACGGAGATCGCCGTGTCGCCCGAAGACGACGTCGAAGTCCGCCGCGTCACGCTGACGAATCTCTCGCCCAAGACCCGCACCATCGAGCTGACCAGCTACGCCGAAGTCGTCCTCGCTCCGCTGAACGCCGACCTCGCGCACCCGGCGTTCAGCAATCTGTTCGTGCAGACCGAGATCCTCCGTAATTCTCAGGCCATTCTATGCACGCGCCGGCCGCGCGCGCCCGGCGAGAAACCGCCATGGATGTTTCATCTGATGACCATGCAAGGGACGCCGGCGGGTGACACGTCCTACGAAACAGACCGCGCCAAATTCATTGGCCGTAGCCGCTCCGTCGCCAACCCGGCCGCGATGGACGACTCCGCCCCGCTTACCAACACGGATGGCGCGGTTCTCGATCCGATTGTCGCGATTCGCCGGGGCGTCGTCATCCAACCCGACACCTCCGCCAACTGGCACATCATCTCCGGCATGGCCGAAACGCGCGCCGCGGCCTTGGCGTTGATCGATAAGTATCGCGAACCCAGCTTCGCCGCGCGCGCGTTCGACATGGCTTGGTCGCACAGCCAGATGGTGCTGCGGCAGTTGCAGGCAACCGAGGCGGAGGCGCAAGTGTATGCGCAGTTGGCCAGCTCGGTGATCTACGCCAACCCACTGCACCGCGCTGGCGCCGGCATCCTCACGCGTAACCGGCTCGGCCAATCCGGCTTATGGGGGTTCGGGATATCGGGCGACCTGCCGATCCTCCTGATGCGCATCGCGGACGTGCACCGGATCGATCTGGTCAAACAAGTTCTCCAAGCCCACGCTTACTGGCGCGAAAAAGGATTGGAAGCTGATCTGGTCATCCTCAACGAAGATTTTTCAGGGTATCGTCAGGTCTTACAGGACCGCATCTTGGGCTTGATCGCCGCCGGCGCGGAAGCGCACCGCGTGGACAAACCCGGTGGGATTTTTCTGCGGCGCAGCGAACAGTTGTCGGAGGAAGACCGGGTCCTGCTGCAAACGGTCGCGCGGGTGATCCTCACCGACAGTGCTGAGACCCTGGCCGAGCAGGTCGAACGGCGGGCGCCGGTCCAGCGAAGGCTTCCGCGCTTCACTCCGACCCGATCTCCGTGGCCGGCCACCGTCCCCGCGCCGGTCCCGCGCGAGCGTGTCTTCTTTAACGGTCTGGGCGGGTTCACGCCCGACGGACGCGAGTACGTGATCTCGCTTCCCCCGGGTCGGACCACGCCCGCGCCGTGGGCGAACGTGCTGGCCAACGCTCAAATCGGCACGGTGATCTCGGAAAGCGGAGGGGCGTACACGTGGGTGGACAACGCTCACGAATTCCGACTCACCCCCTGGCACAACGATCCCGTGGGCGACACCAGCGGCGAGTCGTTTTACCTCCGCGACGAGGAAACCGGTCAATTCTGGTCGCCGACGCCGCTGCCCGCGCGCGGGAGTGGCACCTACGTCTGCCGACACGGGTTCGGATACAGTGTGTTTGAGTATGCGCAAATGGGGATCAACTCGGAACTATGGACCTACGTCGCGCTGGACGCGCCCGTGAAACTCGTGATGGTGAAGGTGCGCAACCGCTCGGGCCGGGCCCGGCGCCTGTCGGTTACAGGTTACTGGGAGTTGGTGCTCGGCCAGTGGCGGCATGCGAACCTGATGCACGTGGTCACCGAGATCGACCCGACCACGGGTGCGCTGTTCGCCCGCAACGTGTACAACCGTGAGTTTGCCGGCAAGACCGTTTTCTTCAACGTCAGCGGCACCGTGCGGACCATCACCGGCAGCCGCACGGAGTTTCTTGGACGCAACGGCACACCGGCCAGTCCCGCCGCGATGCGCCAAACGCAACTTTCCGGCAAGACGGGCGCGAGCCTCGACCCCTGCGCGGCGCTGCAGGTGCCGTTCGTCCTGGCCGACGGTCAGGAGTGCGAACTGGTCTTCGTGCTGGGTGCCGGCAACAACGCCGACGAGGCCCAGCAACTGGTCCGGCGGTTCAGCGGCCCGGCCAGTGCGCGGCTGGCCTTGGAGAGCGTCTGGGAATTCTGGAAACGGACGCTGGGCGTGGTATATGCCGAGACGCCGGACCCCGCCTTGAACCTGCTGGTCAACGGCTGGCTGGAGTACCAGACGCTGGCCGGCCGCTATTGGGGACGGAGCGGGTATTACCAATCCGGCGGCGCGTACGGGTTCCGCGACCAACTCCAGGACACGACGGCGTTACTTCACGCCGCGCCATGGACGGCCCGCGAACATTTGTTGCGGTGCGCCGGCCGCCAGTTCCGCGAAGGTGACGTGCAACACTGGTGGCATCCGCCCACCGGCCGCGGCGTGCGCACGCATTGCTCCGACGATTACCTCTGGCTGCCGTACGCGACCTGCCGGTATGTGAAGACGACCGGCGACACCGGTGTGCTCGATGAGCGCGTGCCGTTCCTCGAAGGCCGCCCGGTGAATGCCGACGAGGAATCGTACTACGATCTGCCGCAGCGCTCGGGGGAAGACGGCACGCTCTACGAGCACTGCGTGCGGGCGATCAAACACGGACTCCGATTCGGCGCGCACGGGCTGCCGTTGATCGGCTGCGGCGACTGGAACGACGGGATGAACCTTGTCGGCGAGAAAGGCAAGGGCGAGAGCGTATGGCTGGGATTCTTCCTGTACCACGTGTTGCAGCACTTCGCGGAATTGGCGCAACGCAAAGGCGATGGTGAGTTAGCCGCCCAGTGCACCAACGAGGCGACGCAATTGCAGCAGAACATCGAACTGCATGGATGGGATGGCGACTGGTACCGTCGGGCGTACTTCGACGACGGCACACCGCTCGGCTCGGCCACGAACGAGGAATGCCAGATCGACTCCATTGCCCAGAGTTGGGCGGTACTGTCGGGCGCGGCGAATCCGGTGCGGGCGGGGCTGGCCATGGACCGCGTGGATCAACGCCTGGTCCGGCGCGACCAGCGGCTGATTCAGCTCTTCAATCCGCCGTTCGACAAATCCGCGCTTGAACCCGGCTACGTCAAAGGCTACCCACCCGGCGTGCGCGAGAACGGCGGCCAGTACACCCATGGAGCGATCTGGGCCGTCATGGCGTTCGCGGAACTGGGCGAGACCGAGCGAGCGTGGGAACTGTTCTCGCTGCTCAACCCGGTCCGTCACGCGACGGACTTGACGGAGGTCAACCGCTATAAGGTCGAGCCGTACGTCGTCGTCGCCGACATCTACGCCGTCGGGCCGCACACCGGCCGTGGTGGTTGGAGCTGGTACACGGGTTCGGCGGGTTGGATGTACCGGCTGATTGTCGAGACGTTGCTCGGTCTGCGGCTCGAAGCGGACCAACTGCGGCTGAACCCACGGCTACCACGCGCCTGGGAGTCGCTCAAGCTTCACTACCGCCACCGCGACACGTTTTATCACATCACCGTAAAACGGGCCGGAGTGGAAGTCGATCAGACGGTCCGCGTGAACGTCGATGGCAAAGAGCAACCCGACGCCACGATTCACCTCGTCGACGACCGCCGTGAGCATGCCGTCGAAGTTACAGTTCGATGAACATCTGGGGGGCGAAACACTCGTCCGACCTCGACGCACAACACTCAACGCGTCATGCGATGGCGGCCATTTGTGGCGACTGCGAAAAACAAGTTGAAGCAAGCATGTCTTGGTGCGGCGGAAACCAAGCGGCAGCGCTGATCTCACTCCTGTGTCTCCCCCACACCGAAGCAGGTGCAATCGGAATGATGAAACATCTTTTAACAGCAACCCGCCGAGTCGCTCCCCTTCCGTGCCAACCTGCGACAATTCGTGCCAATCTGCGCCATTTTCCGGTGGACCTATTTGTGGACCTGACCGGAAAACCGCTCGAATTCCTCAATGAAATCGCAAAAGGGGTCAGCTTCGAGCCCCGTCACTCCCGCCAGTTTCCTCACAGCGAGTCCGTCGTGCAACCACGCCCAAAGGACCGAGAGATCGCATGGTCGGGGCTTCTCGCATGTTCCTTGCGGGTTGCCGCGCTGCGTGTCCTGCCGTAGGATATGCACACATGGGCGAGAAACAATTCGATTAACGAGGCGCTCTCATGCCACTCCTCATCAAGAACGGACACATCATCACCGCCAGCGAAGACTATGTCGCCGATATCTTCTGCGAGAATGAAACCATCACGCGCATCGGGCAGAACCTCGATGCGCCGAAAGATGCGACACTCATCGACGCAAAAGGCAAGTATGTCTTCCCGGGCTTTATCGATCCGCACGTCCATATCCACCTGCCCGCCATGGGCACTTTCGCCAAGGACACGCATGAGACCGGCAGCAAGGCGGCGCTCGTGGGCGGCACCACTACGATCATTGAGATGGCCGGCCAGTCCCGGGCGGAACAGCCGATGAAAGACGGCTTTCAGCTCTGGCTCAGCAAAGCCGAAGGCCACAGCGCCTGCGACTTCACGTTCCACCAGACCGTGTCGAGGATGGACAAGGAATGCGAGGGCCAACTCACCGAGATCGTCAACGCCGGCATTCCCAGCTTCAAGGTCTATCTTGCCTACAAGGGCGCGTTCGGCATCACGGATGAAGAGCTTTATCACACGATGCGGCTCGCCAAGAAACTTGGCGTGATTGTCACGGGTCACTGCGAAAATGCCGACCTTGTCCTTGAATCCCAAAGGAAGCTGCTCGCGGAAGGCAAGACCGGTCCCGAATGGCATTACTGGAGCCGGCCGCCGTTGGTCCAGGCCGAAGGCGTCCATCACTTCACGACCTTCGCGGAAATGCACGACACACATTGCTATGTCGTGCACACCAATTGCGAAGAATCGTTGCGGGAAGCACTGGCCGCCGCTGCCCGCGGCGTCCACGTCTGGGTTGAGATCTTGATCGAGCACCTCGTGCTGGACAAGTCCTTCGCGGAGTTGCCGAACTTTGAGGGCGCGAAGTACCTCATGTCACCGCCGCTTCCCGAGAAGAAGAATCAGGAAGTGTTCTGGAACGCGCTCCGCCAGCGGTTCGTCTCCACCGTCGCGACCGACCACGCGCCATTCGATTTTAAGGGTCAGAAGGAAATGGGACGGGGAGACTTCACCAAGATCCCCAACGGCATACCGGCGTTGGAGGACCGTGTGAATTTACTGTACACACACGGCGTCTGCGAGGGACGGCTGGACCTCAACACGTTTGTGGATTGCGCCAGCACCCAGGCGGCGAAATTGTTCGGACTGTTCCCGCGCAAGGGCACCATCGCCGTCGGCAGCGACGCCGACCTTGTGGTCTACGATCCGGACTATCGCAGCAAGATTTCGCAGCAGACGCAATTGATGAATGTGGACTACAACGCGTTTGAGGGCTGGGAAATCAAAGGCCGTCCGAGCGTCGTCACCATCCGTGGCGAAGTCGCCGTCAAAGACGGCAAGTTTGTCGGCAAACTCGGCCGCGGCAAACTCATCAAACGCGAGCCCACGCATTTCTAAATCAGGGTTGTCTCCCGTACTATGTAAGAACGTGTTTGAAAAATCGGTT
>PLTX01000041.1:0-1224 GCA_003164675.1 Verrucomicrobiota bacterium
CGGTTTCGGCTTCGCCATCGCCGACAACACAGGTGACGACGAGATCGGGATTGTCGAACACGGCTCCAAACGCGTGGCTGAGCGAATACCCCAACTCGCCGCCTTCGTGGATCGACCCCGGACACTCCGGCGAGGCATGGCTGGGAATCCCGCCGGGAAACGAGAATTGCGTAAAGAGCTTCTTGAGGCCGGCTTCATCCCGGCTGATGTTTGGATACACCTCGCTGTAGGTTCCCTCGATGTACGTGTTGCTCACCACCGCCGGACCGCCGTGTCCGGGGCCGGAGATGTAAATCATGTCGAGGTCATACTTCTTGATGATCCGGTTCAGGTGTACGTAGATGAAGTTTTGTCCCGGCGTGGTGCCCCAATGTCCCAGCAGCATGTGCTTCACATGCGCCAGCGTCAGCGGCTCCTTCAGCAGTGGATTGTCACGAAGATAAATCTGCCCGACCGACAGATAGTTGGCGGCGCGCCAGTACGCGTCCATCTTCTGGAGCAGTTCCGGGGTGAGAGTCTTTGTTTTTGTTTTCATGTTTAAATTTCTTCACCGGCGCTTCGTTTTTTGCAAGCGATGAGTTGCTGCCGCAGGCTCAAACCATCTGGCTGATGGTTTTGCGGAAGCGGGTCAGCGCGATGGCGAAGAACACCGCGCCGATCGCGGCCAGCGCGAGGAACTGCGGCCACACCACGCCGAGGCCGGCGCCGCGAAAGAGGATGGCCTGGCCGAGGGCGACGAAGTGCGTGCTCGGCGCGGCCAGCATCACGTTCTGCACGAACCCGGGCATGCTCTCGCGGGGAGTGAAGCCGCCCGAAAGCAGTTGCAACGGCAACAGGATCAACACTGCGAGCATCCCGAACTGCGGCATCGAGCGCGCCAGCGTGGCCATAAAGATTCCCATCGAGGCGGCGGCGAACAGGTCCAGCGCCGCGCCGGCCAGGAACAGCGCCACCGAGCCTTCGACTGGCACGCGCAGCACGCCCTGCACGATGAGCAACAGCCCGAGGGCGGCGGCCACCAGCACCACCAAGCCCATGGACCAGATCTTGGCGAGCATGATCTCGGCCGGTGTGACCGGCATCACCAGCAAGTGTTCGATGGTTCCGTGCTCGCGCTCGCGGATCAGCGCCGCGCCGGTCAGGATGATGGACAGCAGGGTGACGTTGTTGATGATCTCGACCAGCGCGCCGAACCAGGACTGCTCCAGGTTGGGGTTGAAGCGC
>PLTX01000041.1:1233-7988 GCA_003164675.1 Verrucomicrobiota bacterium
TGCCGGCCAGCACGTCGCGCTGGAAATTCGGCGGAAGATCCAGCACGAAGGTGTAGTCGCCGTCGTCCATGCCCATATCAATGCCGGACAATGGTATCATCGCCGGCGCGTTGAAGAGGGGCGGATAAAAGGCCGATGAGATGCGCGCGGAGAGCGGTGAACCATCCTCGTCCACGATGGCGATCGACGTCTTGTTCAGCGTCTCCGGCATCGCCGTGGCCGCCACGTAAACCGACAGCGTGAACATGTAGGCAATCAACACGAGCATGATCGGGTCGCGCACCAGACTCCACAGTTCCTTGATGCCGAGGCGGTAAATGTTGATGGCATGCGGCATGGTCAGGTCTCCTGTTTTTTCAGCAGCACGATGGAAAGGCCCACAATCACCGGCACCGCCAGCAGCAGCGGCCAGAACGAGGCGTGCAGGCTGGCGAAGCCCAGCGCCTTGCTGAACACGCCGCGGCTGATGGTCAGGAAGTATGAGGCCGGATAAATGCGGCCGATGAACGCGCCCAGGCCTTCCAGCGAGGAAACCGGGTTCAGCACGCCGGCGAACTGGATGACCGGGATTAGGGTGCCGACCATCGTCATGATTAGCGCCGCGATCTGACTGCGGGTGAAGGTCGAGGCGAACATGCCGAAACCGGTCGAAAAGATTACGAATAGCAGCGCCGCCGCAGCCAGCGTCAGGAAGCTGCCCTTGACCGGCACGTCGAAGACCGTGACAGCCAGCAGCGTCATCAGCCCGAAGTTGAACATCGCGAGTGCGATGTAAGGCAGTTGTTTGCCAAGCAGGAATTCGCTGCGGGTGACCGGGGTGACGTAAAGGTTGATAATCGAGCCAAGTTCTTTCTCGCGCACCACCGACAGCGCGGTCAGCATGGCCGGGATCACCAGCAACAGGATTGGGATCACTGCGGGCACTATCGCCGGCAGGCTTTCGACATCGGGGTTGTAGCGAAAGCGCGTCTCGATCGTGGCTGGGCTCGCGGTCTTCTGGCCGAGCCGGCGCTGCGCCATGTCCAGCAGCCAGGTCTGGTGCATGCCCTGCACGTAACCTTGCACGGTCTCGGCGCGCTGCGGCATGGCGCCGTCCACCCAGGCAGCGATCTGCACGGCATCGCCGCGCTCCACGTTGCGCGCGAAATCGGGCGGGATTTCGATGGCCAGCGCGAGTTCGCCCGCGCGCATGCGCCGATCCAGGTCGGCGTAATCGGTGATCGGCGGGCGTTCGTCGAAGTAGCGCGAGCCGGACAGGTTGAGCGCATAGTTCTGGCTCAGCACGGTCTGGTCGCGGTCGAGCACGGCATAAGTCAGGTTCTCCACATCGAGGTTGATGCCGTAACCAACGACAAACATCAGGATGGCCGTTCCCAGCAGCGCCATGGTGGCGCGCACCGGGTCGCGCCGCAGTTCCAGTGTTTCGCGCAGGCTGTAACTCCAGGCGCGGCTCAAGCTGAAAAGGCGACGGCCAGCCGGTGCAGCAGTCGGAGCAGCCGGTGCGGCTTGAGGCTGCAACGCCTTCGCCTCGTCCGCCGACGCCGCTTTGCCGCGCGCCTCGGCGTCCTTGAGGTAGCTGATGAAGGCCTCTTCCAGCGTGGCGACGCCCCGTTTGCGCACCAGTTCGGCCGGGACGTCGGTGACCAATACTTTGCCGGCGTGCATCAGCGAAATGCGGTCACAACGTCCGGCCTCGTTCATGAAATGCGTGGAGACGAAGATCGTGACCTTGTCGTTGCGCGCCAGGTCGATCATCAATTGCCAGAGGCTATCGCGCGCAATGGGGTCCACGCCCGAGGTCGGTTCGTCCAGGATCAGCAGTTCCGGTTTATGCACCATCGCGACGGCCAGCGACAGGCGTTGGCGAATGCCGAGCGGCAGGTTGTCGGGCATCGCGTCGAGCACATCGGCCAAGCCGAAGTGCTGGACCATCTCGTCCACCCGCGCCGGTATGTCCGCTTCCGGCACAGAGAACAGACGGGCGTGCAGCACGAGGTTCTGATGTACCGACAGTTCCGAATAGAGCGAGAACCCCTGCGACATATAGCCCACGCGCCGGCGGGTGGCGATGTCCTTGGGATTGACCTCGTGCCCAAGCAACGACGCGCGGCCTTCACTGGCCGGCAGCAAGCCAGTCAGCATCTTCATGGTGGTGGTTTTGCCGCAGCCATTGGAGCCGATGAAGCCAAATATCTCGCCGCGGCGAATGCGGAAACTGACGTGGTCAACGGCGACGAAATCGCCGAAGCGCATGGTGAGGTCTGTGGCCTCAATGGCGATTTCGGCGCTGCCTCCGTCGGCGAGCGGCGGAATCGTCACGGGCCGGTGGGCTCGCCGTTTTTCCTCCGGCAGCAAGGCGATAAACGCCGCGTCCAGCGAGTCGCTGTGGGTGCGTTCGAGCAGTTCGGCTGGCGTGCCGGTGGCCAGCACCTTGCCGGCATCCATCGCCACCAGCCAGTCGAAACGCTGCGCCTCGTCCATGTAGGCGGTAGCCACGATCACGCTCATGCCGGGGCGCTCGCTGCGGATGTGCTTGATGAGGTCCCAGAATTGAGCGCGCGCCAACGGATCAACGCCGGTGGTCGGTTCATCAAGGATCAACAAATCCGGGTCGTGGATCAGCGCACAGCACAGGCCCAGCTTTTGTTTCATGCCGCCGGACAGCTTGCCGACCGGGCGCGACAGAAACGACGTCAGTCCCGTGCTGCGGCACAATTCGTCAATGCGACGACGGCGTTCAGTGGCATTGTGGCCAAACAAACGGCCAAAGAACTGCAAGTTCTCCTCCACCGACAACGTCGGATAAAGATTCTTGCCCAAGCCTTGCGGCATGTAGGCGATATGGGGACAGACGTTTTCGCGATGGCGGGCGCTGGACATGTCGCCGCCGAGGGCATGCACACTGCCCTGTTGCACCGCGCGGGCGCCGGCCAGCAGCGACAGCAGGCTGGACTTGCCCACGCCGTCCGGGCCGATCAGGCCGACCATGCGCCCGGCGGGGATGTCCAAGGTAATGCCGTCCAGCGCCACGGTCTTGCCGTAACGCAGGCCGATGCCGGCCAAGCCGGCGACCGGCGCGGCACTGGATGTCGCCGGAGTCATTCCGGCACTTTGACATCCAAGTTCGCCGGCCACTGCGCCTGCGGATCGAGCTTGAGCCAGGCCATGCCGGGCAGACCGGTCTTGACCTGCTTTAAGTTTTTTTGCAGGAGTTCGCGGCCAATCTGTGCCTTGACGCGGAACATCAGCTTCTGCCGCTCACTGGCCGTCTCCACGGTCTTGGGCGTGAACTGCGCGACACTGGCGACATAGGAAACTTTCGCCGGAATCACATACTGCGGCGCGGCGTCGAGCACGACGCGCACCTCGCTGCCCAGCGCGACCTTGCCGACCGCCGTTTCCGGCAGGAAGAAGGTCAGGTAAACGTCGTTGAGGTCAACCAGGTTGAGAACCTTGCCGCCTGGGGCCAGGACCTCGCCGGGCTGCGCGACGCGGTATTGCACGCGGCAATCGCGCGGCGACTTGAGTTGACTGTCCTGGATGTCGGCCTCGACGCGGGCGATGGCCGCCTTGCTCGCGGTCACGCCGGAACTGGCGCTGACGACTTGCGCTTGCGCGGCCTTTATTGCGGCTTGGGCGGCGGCCGCCTGGGCCTGCGCCGCGGTCACTGCGGCCTCTGCGCCATGCATGCTGGCGCGGTCGTCGTCGAATTCTTGAAGGGATACAGAACCGTCCTTGGATAACGTCTCGGTGCGCGCAAACCGCCGTTGCGCGGCATCGAGTTCGCTTGCGCGCAAAGCCACCACGGCCTGCGCGGCGGCCATATCGCTCTGGCGCGCGACCACCTGGGCCTCGGCACTGGCGACCGCAGTAACAGCCTGCTGGGACTGCGCCTGCGCCTCGTCGCGCTGCGCGTCGAGCACGTCAATCTGCATTTGTGCCAGCACCTGGCCGGCTTCCACAAAATCGCCTTCGTCCACCATGATTTCCTTCACGCGCCCGGCGAGCTTGGCAGCGACGTCAATCTCGGTGGCCTCGATGCGACCGTTGCCGCTGACGAAGCCTTTACCCGGGCCGGAAGGTTTCAATCTGATCCAAGCCACTACCGCGATCACTGCGACAACGATGGCGATGGCTGCCCAGATTAATACTTTTTTCAATAGCCGCTTTTTCTTCTGTTCTGGAGCAGCCGGGGTGGCGGACGGAGTAGCTGGTGCGGTGGCCGGAGCGGCCGGCGTAGCAGGCGGAGCAACCGGTGCGGCCGCTGGAGCAACTGGTGCGCTGGGCGGAGTAGCCGGTGCGGCGACAGGAGCGGCCGGCGTGGCAGGCGGAGTAGCTGGTGCGGTGGCCGGAGCAACCGGCGTAGCAGGCGGAGCAACCGGTGCGGCGGCCGGAACAACTGGCGCGCTGGGCGGAGTTGCCGGCGCGGCGACAGGAGCAGCCGGCGTAGCAGGCGGAGTAGTTGGTGCGGTGGGCGGAGTCATAATGGATTGAGCACCTTCATTGTATCTGTTTTCATGTTTCGCAATTCAATTACAGGCTCACTTTTCGCAGCCGCAGGGCGTTTGCTGATATCATTTTTCGCTGTTGGCGCCTTGGCTGGCATTTGCACGTGTCACCGGGGCCACTTGCCAGCCACCGCCCAGCGCCTTGTAAAGTTGAATGACGGCGATCAATTCGCCGACCTGCGCCTGGACCTGGGCGCGCTGGGTCGGATAAAGTTCCTTTTGCGTCTCCAACACTTCGTAATAACTCGCTCGGCCGCTGAGGTAACGCTCCATGACCAGCCCCACTGAAGATGTCAAGGCGACGACGGCCTGCCCGTCATAGGCGCGAATCTCGCCGAGTTTTTGCCGCGCGATCAGCGCGTTGGAGACTTCCTGGAACGCCGTCAACACGCTTTGTTGATAGGCTGCGCCGGCTTCGTTGAACTTCGCTTTCGCCTCGCGATATTGCGCGCGAAGCTGCCCGCCTTGGAAGACGGGGCCGGTCAGCGTCGCGCCGACATTCCACGCATTGGCCGAGCCGGCGGTGAACGCGGAAAGTTCCGGACTCACTTTGCCGATAAGGGTAGTCAGGCCGATCTGCGGGAAGAAGTTTGCCAGGTTGGCGCCAATGCTGGCATTGGCGGCAATGAGCGACTGCTCGGCCTCGATCACATCGGGCCGACGTTGCAACAATTCGCTGGGCAAACCGGGCGGGATTTCCGGAACCAACGGCGGCTCATTTGTGAGCGAGTTCCGCGCAATCGGACCGGGGTTGCGACCGAGCAGGATATTAAGCTGATTTTCCGTGGTCGCAACGTTCAGTTCCAATTGCGGAATGAGAGCGGCGGCGTTTGCGAGGGCGGCGGCGGCACGCTCGGGTTCAAGTTTGGAGGCGGCGCCAGTTTTCAGGCGTTCGTCGAAGATCCGGTAACTGCCCGCGTAGGCGTTGGTGGCGGCCCGCTGGATGGCCAGTTCCTGATCGTATTGCAAAAGCTGGAAGTAAGCGGTGGCAACGTCACTCACAAGCGAGATTGTCACTCCGCGTCGGGCCTGCTCTGTGGCGAGATATTGGGCGCGCGCCGATTCGCTGAGGCGGCGAATGCGCCCCCAGAGGTCAATCTCCCAAATCGCGTTGAGATTCACTTCGGCCACGTTTTCAGTGGCTCCCTTCAAGGCGACGGGAGTATTGAGCATCGCGTTGCGACCGCGTCCCAGATCGCCACCATAGCCGATCTGAGGGAAAAGCGGAGACCGTGTGGCAACGGCGACGTTTCGGGCCTGCTCAACACGCGCCACGGCCTGCTTGAGATCGTAGTTGTTGGTAAGTGCGGCACGGATCAACTCCTGTAGCGTTAAATCCTTGAAGACCTCCCACCACGGGAGTTCTCCGAGCGAAATGGGTGCCGAACTTGTCACGAAGCGGAAATTATCCGGTGCGACCACCGTGGGCCGCTTATAGTTCGGACCAACAGCGCAGCCGGAAAAGACAGCCAAAGCGACAACCGTTGCGATGACTGTGCCGCCGGCCTTCGATAGCCCGCCAGTGTTTTGCTCTTTAATGCATTTCATGAAGTCTGAGACTGATTTTATGAAGGCGGGCGCGGCCCGCCATGGGGTATAACCCTACCATGGATCAGGGGGCCATCGCCTGCCGAAAACGGGCCAGCAAAAGCGGTGTTTGATCGCATCGCCGGAGTTGGTTTTAAACGGCCTGGGCGAGTCCCATCGCGCGGCACACCGAGCGCGCAATCATCAGTTCTTCGTCGGTGCGAATAACGCGAACCGTGGCAGGGCTGGTGTCCGTGGAAATGATCGCCGCATTCTCTGCATTGCGCGTCACGTTCAGTTCGATACCGAGGAAACCCAATCCCTCACAAATGCGCGCGCGGACGAGTGGCGCATTTTCGCCGATGCCTCCTGCGAAGACGAGCGTGTCCAACCCGCCGAGGGCGGCGGCGAATGCGCCCAGCCACTTTTTCGCCTGGTAGCAGAACAGCGCCACGGCTTCCGCCGCCCGCACGTCAGCGGCTTCCTGCCCGAGCAAGTCCCGCATGTCGGGGCTGATCTCCGAAACGCCGAGCAGACCCGACTGGTAGTTGACCATTTCGTAAAACTGTTTGGCGGTGATCTGCTCGGTTCGTGCCAGATATGGCGCCAAGCCGGGATCCAGGTCGCCGGAACGAGTGCTCATCACCAAACCCGCCGTCGGCGTGAAGCCCATGCTGGTGTCGATGCTTTTGCCGTCGCGCACGGCGGCCAGACTCGCGC
>PLTX01000041.1:8028-13914 GCA_003164675.1 Verrucomicrobiota bacterium
GGCAGATGATCCGGGTCGTACGGCCGAAGGCGATGCGGTTCAGCCAGCAATTCCCGGGTGACCACCTCGGGCTCGATGTGTTTCATGCCGTGGACCACTCGGTGTCCCACAGCCAGGACCGAAGCGAAACCATTCTGCTCTTCGAGCTAATCAATCAGGAAATTCGCTGCCGACTTGTGATCGGAAGCGGCAATGCTGCGAGTGTCCTGCTGATTCCCGGCCGGGTCGTGGAACGTCAGATTCGTTCCGCTCAGGCCGATGCGGTCAATCTTTCCATGCAGCTTTCGCTCCAGCGGTTGGCCGGCCTGATACAGCACGAACTTGATGCTTGACGAGCCACCGTTGATCGTCAGGATACTGGCTTGAACTGTTGTCATCGTTTCGCCTTCAGCGGGATCGGCCTCGCCACAGGATGTGCGCGGCTTCCAGGGGAACCGCCACGCCGGGGCAGTGCGGTATCACGCGCGGCGTGTAATCGGCAGCCGGGCGTAGCGCGGGTACCTCCGCGCTGTAGAGGTAGCCATGCGCCGCGCCCATCAACGGGCGGACACGTGTCATCTCCTGCCGCACCGGGCCACCGCCGTTGGCGCCATCGGCATAAAGCTCGACTCGCACGGACTCCGGGTCGAGGTCATCAAGGTAGATCTGCACGTCAAAGATGTGCTGCTTGCCGGTGGTTTCCACGTTCACTTCGCCGAAGCGCAGCGCGGCCCATTTCTCATCCAGAGCCTGCTGCCACTTCACCACTCGCGCACCCGCTGCGCCCTTGTCGGCAGCGCGCTCAAGATAGTTTGCCGCGGCGGGGAAGTAATGCTGCTCGGTATATTCGCGCACGGTGCGGCTGGCGGAAAATTGGGGCGTCAACCGCGCCATGCTCTCCCGCATTCGTGCAACCCATGCGGTCGGCAGGCCATCTTTATCGCGGGAGTAGAATTCGGGGATGACCTCGTTTTCGAGCCGGTCGTACAGCGCCCCGGCTTCGGCAGCATCCCAAATCGCATCGTCGCCATGTTCCCGGCCATCACCCAATGCCCACCCCACCTGGGGGGTGTAGGCTTCCGCCCACCAGCCGTCCAACTCCGAAAGATTGATACCTCCGTTGACGAGCACCTTCATGCCGCTCGTTCCGCAAGCCTCCCAGGGCCGCCGCGGTGTGTTGATCCAGACGTCCACTCCTTGCACCAGATGCTCGGCGAGGAGCATGTCGTAATCGCTGAGGAAGATCACGTGCTGGCGCGCCTCGGGTCGCCGGCCGAAGCGAATCCATTCCTGGATCAATGCCTGCCCCGGCTGGTCGGCCGGATGCGCCTTCCCGGCGATGATGAGTTGTACGGGCTGTTGCGGGTTGGTCAATAGGCGAAGCAGTCGCGACGGGTCGTGCAGCAACAGGTTCGGGCGCTTGTAGGTGGCGAACCGTCGCGCAGAGCCCAGCGTCAGCACATTCGGATCGAACAAAGTTTTCGCGCCCTCCACCACCCGGGCTGGCCGTCCGGAGGCGGCCAGTTGCCGCGGCAATTGGGTGCGGATGTAATCAATCAGTGTCTGGCGGCCGGCCGTGCGCAGTTCCCAGAGCCGCGCGTCGGAAATGCGGCGAATGTCCTGCTCCAACGGCTCCGTCGGCTCCAACCAGCGGTCTTTGCCACACGCTTCCGTCCAGAGATCATCCGCCGCCGCCGAGTCCCAGGTCGGCACGTGGACTCCGTTGGTCACATGTCTGACCGGCACTTCGTCTTCTGGCCAGCGGGAAAAGAGAGGCGCAAAAAGGTGTCGGCTCACCTGGCCGTGTAAGCGGCTCACGCCATTGACTGCCCCGCTGCCGCGCAGGGCCAGGTACGCCATGTTGAAAGGCTCCGCAGCGTCATCGCTATTCTGGCGTCCCAGAGCCAGCAACTCGTGGACGGAAATGCCCAACTTCTCCTGCGCATAGCGGCCGAGGTATTGCTCGATAAGTTCCGGAGAGAACCGATCAAACCCCGCCGCCACCGCCGTGTGAGTGGTGAAGAGGTTGCCCGCCCGCGTGACAGCCAGCGCGACATCGAAGGGCTGGCCGCTTTCTTGCATGAAAACCCAGGCGCGTTCCAAAACAGCGAAAGCCGCATGCCCTTCATTGAGGTGACAGACTTCCGGACGGATGCCGAGCGCGCCGAGCAGCCGCCAGCCGCCGATTCCGAGGATCAATTCCTGGTTGAGCCGCAACTCCGGCCCGCCGCCATACAACTCGCTCGTGATCCCGCGGTGGGCGGGGGGTTCGCCGGGTCATTACTGTCCAGCAGGTAAAGCTTCGCCCTCCCGATTCGTGCCTGCCACGCGCGCAGCCAGACCGAGTAACCGGGCGCCGCGATCTCCAGCCGCAACCACTCGCCGTTCGGGTGGCGCAGGGGCGTGATCGGCAATTGCCCGGGATCGTTATACGGATAGAGCGCCTGTTGCACCCCGTCCTTGTCGATCACCTGGCGGAAATAACCTTGCTGGTAGAGCAACCCGACTCCTACAACCGGCACGCCTAGGTCGCTTGCCGTTTTAAGCTGATCGCCGGCCACGTTGCCGAGTCCGCCTGAGTAGATGGGCAGAGCTTCGCTCANNCCCACGCCGACCACCGGCACACCCAAATCATTGGCGCCCTTGAGATGATCGCCCGCCACGTTGCCAAGCCCCCCCGAATAGATCGGGAGAGCCTCACCCAACATGAATTCCATGCTAAAATACGCGACACTCGTCAGGGTCGCCTGCGGATGAGTATGCTGAAACCACGCGGGTGACTCGGCAGTGTGCTTCTCCACTTGTACGAGAGCATCCACCTTCTGGCGAAACGCGGGATCGGCCAACAAGAGCCGGAGTTTTTCCCGCGAGACCGTCCGGAGGACGACCCACGCGTTTCGAGTCAGCTCCCAGAGCGCGGGGTCAAGCTGCTTCCACACCTCGTCGGCGCGATGATTCCATGACCACCGCAAGTCCCGGGCAAGCTCCGCGAGTGAATTGAACCCGTCGATTTCCGCGGGCCGAAGACTGTGGATCGGGCTACTGGCGGGGGTTTGTCCGCTCATGGTTTCTCCTTCAACCTTGTTCTGGACGACATCTCCGAACGCATCAGCTACTATTCCCTTTCTTGCGCCATGCTTCTGCGGCTTCGTTTAATATCATCTGATGAAGGCCCGACAACAAGCCGCCTTGACCGCGCTCAGACAAGCCCCGTGTGTGTTGGCCTTCTCAGTAGTTACGCAAAAAGCGGAGCTCGGCGCGCAGGCGCTCCACCTCATCGAGTAGATCGAACATGGTTTTGAGCCAGGCCAGATCGAGGCCGTGAACGGTCCGCAAGTGCTCAATCCGCCGTACGGCATGGATCGCCTCTTCCGTGAATTCCATCACGCCATACGGTGGCTGAACGACCGGTCGGACGAGGCCGGCACGACAATAGATCAGAATGGAACGGCGGGAGACACCCGCGAGATGAGCGACCGCATCGAGGTTGTACAGGACGTTTGGCTTCGGCTGAAACAACTCGAGAGCAACGGGTGACGGAACGTCTCGAACCGATCGTTTGCTCATGAGGTTTTCCTCGGGTTGAATGCCGATTTTGCCGCCAACTGCTCCCACAGGACTTTTTGTTCCGGCGTAAGATGCGACGGGACCTGAACGGACACGACGGCGTACAGGTCGCCCCGCGTTCCGTCGTTTGTCGGCAGCCCCTTCCCGCGTAAACGAAATTGCCGTTCCGACACAGTGCCCGCGGGAATTCTCAAGGACACCATTCCATCCAGAGCGGGTATGTGGACGATGGCACCCAGCACCGCTTCCCACGGGGCCAGGTCCAAATCGTAGTACAGGTCGGCGCCCCGCACACGGAAGTCGGGCTGCTGGGCAAATTTTACCCTCAAATACAGGTCTCCCGAGTCGCCACCACCAATGCCTTCCTGGCCTTTGCCGGCGACACGGATGAGTTGCCCTTCCCGAACGCCGGGCGGGATTTTCACCCGCAAGGTCTGCGTGGTCGATTGTCTGGTGCGGGGATCGGTACGCTGCAGACGGATCGTGCGCGTCGAACCGCGCAGGATTTCGTCAAGCGTCACCAGAATGTCACCTTCGATGTCTTGGCCGCGTTGGGCGAATGTCTCGCCTCCCCCGCCATTCCCCCCCGTTCGGTCGAAACCACCGAATGGACGACCGCGACTGCCAAAGAACTGCTCGAAAAAATCGCTGAAACCCGTGCCATCGAAATGGAATTCAGAACCCTCTTCGGGACTTCCGCCAAAACCTTCGGGTGGCGGCGCGGTCTGCCGTTCCGGATGGTTCCAGTTCGCGCCCAGCTCATCATACTTTCGCCGTTTCTCCGGGTCGCTGAGGACTTCGTTTGCCTCGTTGATTTCCTTGAACTTTTCTTCGGCCGTGCGTTTGTCTTTGGCGACGTCGGGGTGATATTTGTGGGCAAGCTTGCGGAAGGCCTTCTTGATTTCCGCGTCGCTCGCGGTTCGGGGCACGCCGAGAACGTCGTAGTAGTCTTTGAATTCAACGGGCATCGCCGTCACCGGAGAAATGGCTCAGATCATTCACAGTTGTGGCTCGGGTTCTTCCAATCGGACGCCGGACTTCGAGGATCGGGATTCATGGTTTGGCCCTCGCAACGCACTGCTCTAATACCTCTTTTTGTTCTGGAGTTCAAGGCGACTCGTTCTTTACGCGCGAAAACCCCACGGGCGCGATGGGGTGTTTACCCCATATGGGGATCTCGGGGCGGAAGTATCTGGCGAGCACAACCCGGGTGTGAAGCAGGCCATGGCCGGAGTTGAAACGCGGCGCAGTCTTACCGGCGGATCGACCGGGCTTGACTTGCCTTTCATGGCGTTGGAAAACCCCACGGTAAGCGTCGGTACGGCTTGAACAGCAGGGGCAGTCACCAACATGAACGAGCTTTTGATGCGTGCGGGTCATCCGCGCTGCCTTCACGATAACAACGCCATGAACATTGCAACAAAACATTGCAACGCGCCGCACGACTCCGCCGCCTCTTTGACCGGCGCGTCTCTCCACGGGAACTTTCTTGTACCGCGTCGACGAACGACGGTCCTTTCGATTTCGAAAGGGGTGGTGCCGTAGGGCACGACAATCAAGCCCTAAATACCTCAAATCGCAGGATTCGCAAATCGTTCAGAGCCGGGGACGGAAGCACAACAATGAATCTCTTGCCGCGAGCTTTGCAGCGGACCACGGCGAAACCGGAGGGACGGTCGAGGCTTCCGTCAGGGGTGCGTCGACACCCGTGATCGTTCATTGGAAGTTGATGAGCTGCATGCGGTAGAACTGGTTCGACGCAGCCACGAAATCGCTGATCTGCGTGAGCGGCAGGCTACCGGTCACGGTCACACTGGAGGAATAATTCGTCCAGGTTTCCAGGTCGAAGCTCTTCTGGATCGTGAAAGTGGTCACGTTCGTGCTCGTTGGGGCGGTCACGAGGAATTGCACGCCGACACTTTTGGCGGATGCGTTGTACGCGATCTTCGTAATCCCCGCCTTGACCCCGGCCGCGTTGCTGGCCATCAGGTCAGCGCGTGCGGCACCCGCGATGGCCAACCAAACCACGGCAATCGCGAGCGTTCTCAGTTGTTTGTATTCACTCCTTGCTCGAACTGTTTTCATAGCCATAACACCTCCGAGTGGTTTTGGACTTTGTCCGTGCGATGACATGACACACTCGCCAAACATCAATGTTGATAGGCGCCAATATCCCATTGGTTGGTTGTCGGTCGCAGCACACCGTTGATGCCAGTGCCCAGCCCGGGCAGATTCAGGGAACTGAGATTCACGCCGGCGCTGATGCAGGGTGAACTGGCCTGCAGGGCGTAGTTGTTGAGAAGCGAATTGGTGGACGACCCGTATGCGAGGCTGACAAAC
>PLTX01000039.1 GCA_003164675.1 Verrucomicrobiota bacterium
ACCGATTTTTCAAACACGTTCTAAGAAGTCGCCGAACAGCTCACCATGAATCAATTCTGCGACTGTCTGCAAGTACCCAGATTTGAGATCAGAAATGAGCGACTGGACAACTCCCATTAGGCCCCTAAGATGGAAACCCGAGTAAGCAGTCTCGGCAAGGATCGATTCAGCTTGCCTGACGTAAGCTGAATTCGGCGGACTGACCCTTTCGATTGCTGCGCGAGCACGTGTCAGGAGACGGATAAGTTCTGTTTCAGGAAGATCTGAGACGTCATCATGCTGGGATCTGCTGCGCAGACCGTTCCACTCAGAAACAATCTGCTCAAGCTGTCCAATCAGTGCTATTTGCGTGCTCGTTGACATGCTACCAAACCTCCTGCGAAGAGTTAGGATCTCAACATCACTTCTTTCTCCTGATCTTCGTTCACGTGTCCTTCAGCGTGACCCACCTTCGCCAAGGCTACGGCGGGCAAGTGGTCAGGTTGAACACTGGGTCGCCGCGGTTATTTCTGTTTGCCTTCAATTTTAGCCCAAGTGTCCTTCAAAGTAATCGTCCTATTAAACACCGGCTTGTGGTCGCTGGGGCGGGGGGGATCCATCTTCGAATCGGGATCGAGGGTGAAATAGCCGAGGCGCTCGAATTGGTAGCGGAGTTCGGGCCGGGCGTAGGCGAGGCTCGGCTCGCACAAAGCCGTGACAACTTCCAAACTGTGCGGGTTGAGGTGAGTCTTGAAATCGCCTTCCGCATCCGGTTCGGAGACGGTGAACAGCCGGTCGTAGAGGCGGACTTCGGCGTCGATGGCGTGGGCCGCCGAAACCCAATGAATCGTGCCCTTGATCTTCCGCGAAGAAGTCGGTCCGCCGGTCTTGCTGCCGAGGTCGGCGGTGCACCGGAGTTCGACGATCTTGCCGCCAGCGTCCTTAATGACTTCGTCGCACTTGATGATGTAAGCGTATTTCAACCGCACTTCACCGCCGGGTTTCAATCGGAAGAATTTTGGCGGCGGATTCTCCATGAAATCGTCCTGCTCGATGTACAGCGTGTTGCCGAACGGGACCTTGCGCGTGCCGGCGGATGGGTCTTCGGGATTGTTGACCGCATCGAGGTCCTCGCAGTGATGCGGATCAATGTTGGTGATGACCACCTTGAGCGGGCGCAACACGGCGAGCCGGCGCAGGGCGCGCCTGTTGAGGTCCTCGCGGATGGCGTGGTCGAACACGGCCATGTCGGTCACGCTGTTGAATTTCGTGACGCCGACGCCAATCGCGAACGCGCGCACCGCTTCGGCGGGAACGCCGCGCCGGCGAATGCCGCTGATCGTCGGCATGCGCGGGTCGTCCCAGCCCGACACCACCTTGTCGTTGACGAGCTGGATCAGTTTGCGCTTGGAAACGATGGTGTACGTGGGAATCAGCTTGGCAAACTCGTACTGATGCGGCAGTGGCCGCGGCAAATCCAGGTTCTCCAAGATCCAGTCATACAGCGGACGGTGCACCTCGAACTCCAGCGTGCAGATGCTGTGGGTGACGCCCTCGATGTAGTCGCTCAGGCAATGCGCGAAATCGTACATCGCGTAGATGCACCATTTGTCACCCGTGTGATGGTGCGCCGTGTGGCGGATGCGGTACAGCACAGGGTCGCGCATCCAGATGTTCGGCGACGCCATGTCGATCTTCGCCCGCAGCGTGCATTTGCCGTCGGGGAACTCGCCGTTTTTCATCCGGACGAATAAATCCAGGCTCTCGTCAATGCTGCGATTGCGGAACGGGCTGTCCGTGCCCGGCTTGTCCGGAGACCCGCGATAGCGGTCCGTGTCCTCGGGCGACAAATCGCACACGTACGCCTTGCCCCTCCGAATCAGCTCGATTGCCCACGCGTAAATCTGGTCGAAATAATCCGAAGCGTAAAATGGCTCCAACCGCGATGCCCCCTCACCTTGGTCCTCTCCCCCGGAAGGGAGAGGAGACGATGTTGACGAGCCCCTCGCCCCTTGGGGGAGAGGGTTAGGGTGAGGGGTGGCCTTCCCAACAACAGCCGGTAGATAGAAATCCGGTTTCCCGTTGACCGTCTGCGGTTCGGGCGTTTTGCCCGCGGGCTTGAATCCCAGCTTGTCATCCGCCCAGCCGTCAATCAGCCACTCGACGTCCTGGATGATGGAATCGACATACTCGACGTCTTCCTTGGCTGGGTTGGTGTCGTCCATCCGCAAGTTGCACTGTCCGTTGAACTCGCGCGCGATGCCGAAATTGAGGCAGATCGATTTCGCGTGGCCGATGTGCAGGTAGCCATTCGGCTCGGGCGGAAAACGTGTGACAATTTTCGGGTATTTCCGCGCGGCCACGTGCTCGCGGACGATGTCGCGGATGAAATCAGACGGCGGCGGCGGTGGTGTTGTTTCGTTTGACATAGGAAAAAATGCAGCGGCAGCCCACTGTGGCTGCCCCGTGCCATGCAATTACCGGCAGGCACGGGCCTGCCCTGTGAATCAGGCGGCGGTCAATTCCTTGACGGCCTTGTCGCGAACGGGTTGATCGGCGCAACGGTTCGGGTCGGCCAGCCCGGAGTCGAGGCGCGACTTCCGCGTGGCGTAATCCCCGCGTTCGTCCTTCAGAATGACCCACGGATCGTTCGCATCCTGCCTGGCCGCAGTGATCTTGCCGGTCAGTTCTTCATTCGCCATGCTGGTGTGCGAGCCGAAATCGCTCGGATAAACAACCTTCTGCTCTTTTTTGCCGCCCGCTTTGTTGTCCGTTGCCTTCGGGCGCGCGTGCGTGACGCCTACTTTGGGTGCTGCTGCTGTTGCCATACAATGTGTCTCCTGAATCGTCTTTGGTGTAAGGGCGGTGTATTAAACCGCCTGTGCGCGCACCCGTCAAGCTTTGCGACACAAACAAAAAGCCCCGAGGTTGCCCTCGGGGCTTCCTGTGTGTGCAGGGGCTCCGTGGATTCAGGAGCATCCCATGGAGTTGCCGCAGTTAAGGCACTTGTAGCAGGCGCCGTTGCGCACGGTGATCGCGCCGCACGTGTCGCATGCGGGCGCGTCCTGCATAAAGTGCTCGATGGTCCGGTTGAGCCGTTGCACGGCGCTCATCGCGCCGTGGTCACCCGTCGGCCGCGCCGGTGCTTCTTCGGTCTGTTCGAGTTCACCGACGGGTTTGTTGACAATTCGTTTCTCCTGTTCCACGACCTCTTTGAGTGGCAGTTCGGATTGCCCGGCGTTCGGTGAATTGGCCTCGCGATAACCGGCGATGAACTGGCACCCGAGCCAACGGGACAGGTAATCGCTGATCGACTTGGCGATCGGGATGTCGGGATTCTTGGTGAAGCCGCTCGGCTCGAAGCGCTGGTGGGTGAACTTGTTGACGAGCGTTTCCAATGGCACGCCATACTGCAGCGAGAGGCTGACCAGCGTACCGATCATGTCCATCAATCCGCCGATGGTCGAACCTTCCTTGGCCATGGTAATGAACAACTCGCCGGGCGTGCCGTCGTCGAACAGGCCGACGGTGATGTAGCCTTCGTGGCCGGCGATGTCGAACTTGTGGGTGATGGCCTTGCGCGTGTCGGGCAGGCGATGCCGCACGGGCGTGCCGAGCCGGGCGCGCAACCGCCCGATTTCTTCTTCCAGTTCCAGGATGCGCGATTTGAAGGAATCCACCTGTTTCGCCGCAGCCTCGGCCGACGTGGAACCGCTGTTCTTCGAGGTATTGAGCGGCTGCGAACGCTTGGAGCCGTCCCGATAGATCGCCACGGCCTTCAAGCCGAGCCTCCAGCCTTCGACGTAGCTCTGCATGATGTCCTCGACGGTGGACTCCTGCGGCATGTTCACCGTCTTGGAAATCGCCCCGCTGAGGAATGGCTGCGCGGCGGCCATCATCTTGAGGTGCGCCATGTGGTGAATACTGCGCCGGCCCTTGGCGGGCTTGAACGCGCAGTCGAACACCGCAACATGTTTTTCCTGCAGGTGCGGCGCGCCCTCGATCATGTCGTTGTCGTCGATGTACTTCACGATGTCGGCAATCTGTGGCTCGGTGTACCCGAGTTTGCGCAACGCCATCGGCACGGTGCGATTCACGATCTTCAACATGCCGCCGCCGGCGAGCAATTTGTACTTCACCAGCGCGATGTCGGGCTCCACGCCCGTGGTATCGCAATCCATCATGAACGCGATGGTGCCGGTGGGCGCGAGCACCGTGACCTGCGAATTGCGATAGCCGAAACGCCGGCCAAGCTCGACGGCTTCGTCGCCGCAACGCTGCGCTGCGCTCCGCATGTAATCGGGGCAGCTCGGGTGAATGCGTTTCACTGCGTCGCGGTGCATTTCCATGACCTGCAACATCGGTTCGCGGTTCCTGGTGAAACCTTCGAAGGCGCCGATTTTCTCTGCAATGCGGGCCGACTGCGTGTATGCGTGTAAATGCATGATCGCCGTGATCGCGCCGGCGATGCCGCGGCCCTCGTCGCTGTCGTAGGGCAGTCCCATCGACATAATGAGCGAGCCAAGGTTCGCGTAGCCCAAGCCGAGCGGGCGAAAGAGATGGCTGTTCAACGCGATGGTCTCGGTCGGATAACTCGCGTTGTCGACGATGATTTCTTGCGCGGTTATGAAAATCTCCACCGCCGATTTGAACCGCTCGATGTCGAACGTGCCGTCTGCGCGGAGGAACCTCATCAGGTTCAGCGAGGCGAGGTTGCACGCGCTGTTGTCGAGGAACATATACTCGCTGCACGGGTTGCTGGAGTTGATCGGCGCCGTGGCCTTGCAGGTGTGCCAGCGCTGGATGGTATCCTCGTACTGCACGCCCGGGTCGCCGCAGGTCCACGTCCCCTCCGCGATCCCGCGCATCAACTCGCGCGCCTTGTACGTCGGGCCGGGCTTGCTCGGATCCGTCACCAAATGCGTCGTCCAATCCCTGTCTTCCAGCGCCGCGCGCATGAAATCATCGGTCACACGCACGCTGAGGTTCTCATTCTGAAATGAAACAGACCCGTATGCATCGCCGTTGAAGTCCCCCGCGTAACCATGCTCGATGAGCGCCCAGGCTTTGCGCTCTTCATTCGGTTTGGCGTCGATGAAGTCTTTGATATCCGGATGCCAGACCTTGAGCGTGTTCATCTTCGCCGCGCGGCGCGTCTTGCCACCGGATTTGACCACGCTGGCTATCGCATCATAGACCTTCAGAAATGACAACGGTCCGCTCGGACGTCCGCCGCCCGACAGTCTTTCGCGGGCGCTACGCAAGGAAGAGAGGTCCGTGCCCGTGCCGCTGCCGTACTTGAACAGCATCGCTTCGCTGCGAGCCAGTTCCATGATGTCTTCCATCCTGTCGCCGACGGATTGAATGAAACAGGCCGAGCATTGCGGATATTCGTATTGTGTCGGGGCGCGATTGACGCTCTTGGTGGCGACATCGAAATAGTAGCTGCCCGCGCCACTCTGCTTGCCGACTCCGTACTGGCTGCGCAGGCCGCAGTTGAACCACACCGGGGAATTAAACGACCCGTACTGGTTGAGGCAGAGCCAGGTCAGCTCGTCATAAAACACCTCGGCGTCCTTGTCGGTGGCAAAATAGCCATCGCGGTTGCCCCAATCGGCCATCGTGCGGGTGACGCGGTGAATGAGCTGACGAACGCTCTGCTCGCGCTCGCCGGTTCCGTTCTCGCCGTAGAAGTACTTGGAAACAACAACTTTGGTCGCGAGGATGGACCAGGTTTTCGGGACTTCGACATTCTCCTGTTTGAAGATCACCCGACCCGTGTCGTCGGTGATCTCGGCTGTGCGCCGGTCCCATTCGACTTCGTCGAACGGCTTCACGTCCGCGCGGCTGAACACGCGCGGCACCACCCACCCGATTTTCTTTGGTGGTCCCGGCGAAACAACCCGCGGAGTTTGGCTGTTGCGTCGGGTGCGTTTGGTTGGTTCCGTCGAGACTGGCACATCCACTGCAGAATCTTTCCGGGTCAGTTTATCCTTGCCCGCAGAAAGGTCCCCCACTCCTTGCTTCAAATTGATCACTGTACCCTCCTCAAAAAAGCTGGTCGGTTGCAACTTTTCGGCGGTCAACATCGAGGTTGGAAACCACCGCTAATAGCGCGGGCGGGACTATATGACCCCATATATTGTGTTTCAAGACAAAACTACGCCCGCCCGCAATTTCTCTTAAACTCGCTGATTTCTAACGAACTTTCGCCGCTCCCGTTCCCGACATTCCAACATGATTGGGCAACCAGTGAACGCCCATGCCGCCCGAATCTTGTCGATCAAGAACCGCTTGTAATGCGGCGTCAGACAACTCGCTTGATTTATGAATAGCCGAAACGTCGGCGGTTGGGAAGCTTTTTGAAACGCATAAAAGATCTTAAATCTCTTGCCACCGGAAAACGGCGGCGGGTAAGCGTCGAGGGCCCGCATGAAGAGCTTGTTGAGCTGCGGCGTGTCGACATGCCGCGTCATTTCGGTCTCAATCACCGCCACTTGATCGAACACTTGACTCAGGTTTTGCCCCGTTTTCGCCGATGCAAACAACACTGGCGCCCAATCGAGGAAAAACAGCTCCTTCCGCAACGCCTCCAAATACCGTTCGCGAAATGTCTTCTTCCGCTTCTTGCCCTGTCTCTCCAACGCCCGGTCTTTCCGCTCCTGTTCCTCCGCGAGGTCCCACTTGTTTACCAGCACGATGCAACCGCGCGACGCCTCGGCAATCTGTCCCCCGATTGCCTTGTCCTGTTTTGTCACCCCCGCGACCGCGTCGAGCACTAGCACGGCAATGTCACATTCGCGGATGCTGCGCTCGGCCCGCATCAATCCGAACTGGTCGACGGACGATGCAATCTTTCGTCGATGCCGCAACCCCGCCGTATCAATGAGCAGGTACGGTTTCTCGTGCACGGTGAACGGCACATCGACCGAATCCCGCGTCGTGCCGGGAATGTCACTCACAATCGTCCGCTGGTCCTTGAGGATGGCGTTAATGAGCGACGACTTGCCGACATTCGGTCGCCCCACGATCGCAATGCGCGTCGGGCGCGCCGTCTCCGGCTCGATCCCCGCCGAGAATTCTTCCGTCGCGGCCTCCAGCAACTCGGAAACTCCGAAGCCATGCGCGGCGGCGATGGAAAACGTCTTCTCAAACCCAAGCTCGGCGAATTCCGCGTCGTTTCGCGCCCGGCGGTCGTTATCCACTTTGTTGACCGCGAGAAAAATCTTCTTGCCGCTGGTGCGCAGCTTGCGGGCGATTTCCTGGTCCAGCGGGACGACGCCTTCTGTCACGTCGACCACCATAATGATGGCCGTGGCCATTTCGATGGCGATTTCCGCCTGATGCCGCGTCGCGTTCGCCATCAGGTCATCGCTTTTCTCCTCGTCCATGAACGCGATGCCGCCCGTGTCGACAACCTCAAACGATTTGTCGCCCCACCGCGCCGTGGCCGTTACGCGGTCACGCGTCACTCCCGGCTGTTCATGCACAATGGCAATGCGCCGCCCGACGATTCGGTTGAAGAGCGTGCTCTTCCCGACGTTGGGCCGGCCAACGATGGCAAGGATGTCGTGCGCTTTTTCCATGAAACTGCAAGGGCGGCGTTCACGCCGCTCTGCACCATAGCGGAGTTGGACTGAATTCGCCAGCCGCGAATCAATCCACCGAAAGCCATCTCACCAATGGCGCGAGAGGATGTCGTCAGATCCACGCCGCTTGCTATTCAAACTCGGGCGGTTTGTGCTAGCCTCACCTTTCCTCGACAGCTACCCTCACCTTGTGAACGCCCGGGAACTCGCACTGGATTTGCTCGACCGCTGGCCGAAATCACGGTTGTTGGCGGATGAACTCCTCGAACGTTCGCTGGCGCAGTCTTCGCTGAGCGGCGCCGACCGCGCTTTCGTTACGGAGTTGTTCTATGGTTGCCTGCGGCGGAAACTCTCACTCGATTTCCTGCTCGCCCAGTTGGCCACCAAAGCGCCGCGCCCGATCGTCGCCAATGTCCTCACACTTGGACTCTATCAACTCTTTTATCTCAAGACTCCGGCGCATGCGGCGGTCAACGAAACCGTCGCGCTCGCCAAAACGCACGCGGGCGAGGCTGAGGCGAAATTCACCAACGCGATCCTGCGACGGGCACAACGGGAGTCCGATGCGCTCTTGGCGAAACTCGAGGACACGCGCAAGGGCGAACCATGGATCTATTACTCGCACCCCGAGTGGCTGTGGAACCGGTGGGCGACACGCCTGGGACGCGAGCAGACAGCCGCATTGTGCGACTGGAACAACCAGCCGCCACCGTTGTATTTGCGGATCAACACGCTCAAGACATCGGCGAAACCCGCGGATGTTCCCGCCGATCCGACCGGCCATCCCTTGTGTTGGCGTGTGACCGATACGACGGGTCTTTTCCAGACCAAATCGTTCATCAACGGCGAGTTCTACGTCCAGGACCCCTCCACCCTTGTCGCGGTGGACATGCTTGATCCGCAACCCGGCGACGCGATGCTGGACATGTGCGCCGCGCCGGGCGGCAAAACGACCTACATCGCACAAAAGATGCAGAACCGTGGTCGAATCATCGCCGCCGATTCAACAAATTCACGGCTGGCGCTGGTGGGAGAGAATTGCCGACGACTGGGTGTCGAAATTGTGGCGACGCTGGCATGTGAAGGGACGCGTTTGGATCGTTGCCTGCGCGGGGAGGAGTTCGACCGGGTGTTGGTGGATGCGCCGTGCTCGAACACGGGCGTACTTCGTCGGCGAGTCGACCTGCGGTGGCGACTCAACAAAGGGGAGATCGCACGGCTCGGAGCGCTCCAGGCGAAATTGATCGAGTCGGCAGCGAAGTTTGCGAAACGTGGCGGCGTTCTGGTTTACAGCACTTGCAGTCTTGAACCCGAGGAGAACGAAGGCGTCGTGGAGGCATTTCTCACGTCCCACGAAAAATTTACGGTGGAGACGACGCGTTCTCTGTTTCCCCCGCGCGACGGCGTGGACGGCGCGTTTGTCGCCAGGTTTCGACGAACAAACGCCACGTGAGGCTGAGCGCAGCCTACGCGGCGCAGGATTCAGCCGGCAGTATCTACTTGCCTTCGGATAGGGGTGGCGGCGGCGGCGAATTGGTGCCCGTGGTTTGGCTGACCCCGCGACGTCCGCGGCCAGGACCGTTTTCGTTCGCCTGGGTTAGTTTGGCGTTTTGGTCCGCCGTGAGGAAGCCGCGCAGCTTTTCCATGTAACTCCGACGAAGGGCCCAGGGCGTCTGGCGATCGCCGCTCGGTGCCGCATTCGTGGTCGTCCCGCCTGATTGGCCGTTATTGGCCTCCCACTGGGCGAGGTCGCTCTTGAAACTTGCGTTCAGCGAGTCGTACTTCGTCTGCTGGTCGCCGGTAAGCGCCAGTTCGTTGAGGATGCGTGGCGGCAACAAGTTACCCATCATCAGCCGCGTTGGCCGGTGGTTCATGGGCGGGGCATTGGTCGAGCCAGGGGCGGCGAGCGCGCTGGCGGCAAGGATCAGGCCGATCGAACAGGCGACGATAATTCCGTGTTTCATTTGAGTCTCCCCAGGTGGTTTGTTTGCGATTTGGTCATGTGGCACACGGTTTGGCAACCAAAGAACACTTTTACGGCGTTGCTGGCGCAGGCGCGGGCGGGGTTGATGCCGAAGTCGGCGTCCCGTTGTTTTCCGCTGGCGGCAGCGGATTGGCTTGCGACTCCTCGCCCGGATGATTTCGACGCCATTGTTGTTCAAATTCCTGTCGGCGGTTGCGGAATTCTTCCCGGGCTCTTTGCCGTTCCTCCGGCGTCATTTGCTCCCATTTCTTTCTGTTCTGCTGAAGCCGGGCACGTTCCGCCGGCGTCATGTTGAGAAAGCGCTCGATGCGATCATGGATGAATTTTCGTTCGTCGGGCGGCATCTCGGCGAGTCCACGATGGAGGCGCATCAGTTGCGTTTTGCCTTCGAGGGTCATTCGACTCCACTTCGCGTCCAGACGTTGTTCCGCCAGGGCTCGTTGTTCCTCGGTCAGTGGCAGTTTTTGCCTGGGCTTCGCCTGATCGACCGTCGGCAGGGGTGGTGGCGACGCGGGGGATTGTTGAGCCAGGGCGCTCGTGACGGCCATGCCCACCAACAGTCCCATCAGGAACAGGAACCGCTTCATTCGTGATTACCTCCTTTGAGTTGGTCGAGGTTGGCAATCACATCGTAATCTTCCAGATACTCTCCCTGTTGGACGCGCGCATAGAGTTCGGCGTGCCTCTTGTTCAGCATACGCTCGTGCCCAACCCGGGCGGTGACGGCCAGAGCAACGACCGTTGTGGCGAGGGTCGCCCAACGGATCGAAGGTCGCCACCACCATTGACGGATGTCGACCCGGGGCTCGTTCAGCCGGCGCAAGGTGCGTTCGGCAAACCCGAAGGAAGGTTCAATTCCCTCGTCGCGCGCAAGCACCTGCCACGCGCTGGCGTAAGCCTCCCATTCGCGGCGGCAATCCGCGCAGCCGGCAAGATGCACCTCAAACGCAGCCTGCTCGTGCCCGCTCAACCGCCCATCCAGGCGATGGTCGAACTGTTCTCTGACTGTCTGGCAACTCATGTCCTTCCTGTCCATCCGGTTAAACACCAGATCTGGCGAATGGTTTCCATTAGCAATAGCCTCGCAGTTTGTCCTTTAGCGCAAGGCGTGCCCGATGCAGCAGCGATTTCGTGGCTGAGACCGAGCAGCCCAGCACCTCGGCAATTTCCTCGTAGGAAAGTCCTTCGTAACGGCAGAGGATCACCGCAGTGCGTTGCGGCTCGGGCAGTTCACGGACGGCCTCCTTGATCCTCTCCCGCAACTCGCGCTCGACCGCTTCCTGCGCGGGATCGCGCATCGTCGTGTCCGGCAGCTGCCAACCGGCGGATTCGGAGTCGCGCGGCTCCTGCAACGCATCCAGCGATTCCGACGGGTGACGGCTCCGTCGGCGATGCTCGTTGAGGATCGTGTTCCGGGTGATGGTGAACAGCCAGGTGGTAAATTTGGCGGTCGGCTTGTAGCGTTTGGCCGAGCGATAGACCTGCACGAACACGCGCTGGGTCAGGTCTTCGGCCTCGGAGGCGTCGCCGATGGCCCGATGAATGGTGTTGATGACGGTGCGCTGGTGGCGCTCGATTAATTCACGAAGCGCATCCGTGTCGCCCTCGCGCACGCGCAGCATGAGCGCCACGTCGGAATCGCTGGATGTCATCACCACAATGCTACTGTATCGAATGGAACACCGCAACGCCGTCGGGGTTTCGCGCCCCGCGGCATGGCAAATCAGGGCAGGCTCAGACCGAACCGGTCGAAACGCGGCTTGAAGTAGTGTTCGCGGTCAAACGACATCGCCACCAGCGGCGCAAGCACGGCCACGACCATCACCGCGTGAAAAATCCATTCGTGCCAGAAAACTCCCAGTCTCTGCTTCATGCGGACTTGGACACAGTGCGGCGGTGCGTTGCTCAGCGAAGGCGTCACCACTTTACCTTGACGTTGCGTTTCTGGCCGAGGCGGTCGATGTAGAAGACCTCGCCGTGGTCGCGCCCGTACTCATGGAGTTCCCTGGTGATTTTCACGTCGAAACAGCAGTACTCGGCGATGTCCATGATCCGCCCTTGTTTCCACCACTGGAGCGCCTGCATGCCGTCGGCGATCTTGGGGGCGCTGAGGGTAGCCTTGGCAAGCGAGTCGAGCGACAGGCGATGGCCGAGTTTTTGTTCGAGGTCAGCCATCAGGTCGAGCGTCGGTATGTCGCCCAGGGCCAACGGGGTGTAGCCATGGAGCACTTCGTAGTCGAAATTGATGATGTTGAAGCCGACGACCAGGTCCGCCCGCGTGAGTTGTTTCACCAGATCGGTGACCTGGTCCTCGGAAAAAATTCGGTATTGCCCGTCGCCGGTGCTGAAGGTAACGCCGACGGACATTTTCATGTCGCGTTTGCGGTCCCAGCCGCCGACTTCCGCCGCGCTTTTCTGGGTTTCCAGATCGAAGTAGACGATATTGGGCATGGTCAGAGCGTCATGCGCGGCAACCCGAGCGTGCGCATGGTGTGCAACCCGGGCCGGCCTTCCACCAACCGTGGCAGCGTATTCACCAGAATCGCCGGCGTGGCGATATCGCCCGGCACGCCACCCTCGAGTACCAGTCGCAGCGGCGGTTCGCCAATAATCTCGATTTGGTCTCGCGGATGCGGCGCGCCAACGTACATTTGCAGTTCCAAGGTCAGAACTTCCTTGCCGCCGCGGATGCCGCGCGCGAACTGATGCACGCCGGCCATGGAGCCCTTCGATACCGTGAGAAACTCGGTTTTGACGGTTTTCCTGGCGAGCACGGGCGCGACGCTTTCATTCAATTTGTCCAGCGCCCAGCCAAGGCCGTCCGCCAGGAATACGAGGGATTCCGCCAGACCGACGTGGCCAATTTTGCGTTGCTGGTTCAGGTCGTCGAATTGCGCTTTCGTCATGGTCGCGCCGACCTTGCGCTGGAGCGCCTCGCGACGGGTCGCGGCATCGACCACGCGCAGCACGCGCACCGCATCGATGCGCTGGCAGGCCATCGTCAGCAGCAGCGCGAGCGTGTCCATGACGAACCCCGGGTTGACGCCGGTGCCGACCACCGCGACGGATTTCTGGATGCACAGATCATCGAGTTTTCCCGCGAGCAATTTGTGGCGGTAGTACGGGAACAGCGCTTCTTCGCAGGACGTGACGCAATGCAGGCCCGCGCGGACGATTTCGGTGAGTTGCTCGTAGGCTTCGACGAAACTGGAGGTCGTGCAATGGACTACGGCATCGGCCTGCGTTTGCGCGAACAGGATCACGGGTTTATCGGTCACCGCGATGTCGAGTTTGCGCTGCAGGCCGAGCACCTCGCCCAAATCTTTGCCCGTCAGCTTCGGATCGCGATCAATGGCGCCGACCAGTTGGATCCCCGGACGGCTCAACGCCAAACGAGCCGAAGCGCACCCAATGGCGCCCAGTCCGTATTGAATGACACGAATCGGTTTGCTCATGATGATGCCCCACTGGGTGTCTTGTAACGCCTCGCCGCGCCCGCTTCAACGAAAAAGCCGGGGGGCGGGGGGACAGAAGTCAGCAGGCGGACGAGAAAGGGCGAGGCCACAGGTTCACACGGATGGCCGCGTGACGCCGTAGGGCGAACGCGGGCTTCGCCACGAATGGCGCGTTGAGTCGTTTGTCCCACCGCACGGAGCATGCCAGCCGACGGCGGGTAATCGCCCACACTGATTGCCTATTGGGCTGTGGCGAAAGAAGGCCTACGACCTTTCTGTCGAATGTCGACACAGCCATCAGCGGTGATGTGCCGGGTGAAAGACGACCAAGAGGAAAAAGAGTAATGCGAACACCACAAGCAGCGCCATGATGGACAAAATCACCGTCCGATGCCTGCTCCAGCCGCGCTTCCACGGCGTGGGTGCCTGGAGCCGCTCGGCGCGGCCCGTCACGGTCACTGTATCCGGGTCATCGATATCGGTTTTCATGTCGGCGGCGGATTGGTAGCGGTTGGCTGGATCGCGTTCCATGGCGTGGAGAACGATTTCCTCGACCTCGGGCGGGAGATTTGGTTCGAACTGGCGTGGCGCGACGGGGTCGCCAATGAGACGGGCGTTCATGACAATGAGCGTGGTTTCCCCCTCGAACGGTGTATGGCCAGTCAACATCTCGTAGAGCATGGCGCCGAGGCTGTAGATATCGGTGCGAGCATCGCCCCGCTTGCCTTTGACCTGCTCGGGGGCCATGTAATCGGGCGTGCCCAGGGCCGGTGTGAAACCCGTGTAGGTGATGCGCCGTCCTTCGGTGCGAGCGATGCCGAAATCCATGAGCCGGATCGTGCCGTTGTAGCACATCATGATGTTCTGCGGTTTCAGGTCGCGATGGACGACGCCCGCGCCGTGCAGATACGCGAGCGCGTCACAGATGTGGCTGGCGAGTTTCAGAGCATCAAACACCGGCATCGGTCGGATGCTGTTGAGCAGGTGGGCGAGCGTGTAGCCCCGCAGGTATTCGGTCACGATGTACGGACGCGACTTTTTTTCCACGGGGAAAAACTTGAGGACGTTGGGATGTTGGAGTTTGAGGCCGATTTCCTCCTCGCGCAGGAACCGCGAGAAAAATCCCGGATCACTCTCGAACTGCATGTGCAGCACCTTCACTGCGACCATTTGCTTGGTCTGGCGGTCTGTGGCGCGATAGATCGTGGCCATGCTGCTGCGGCTGATCATCTCATGCATGAAAAACCGGTCGTCGAGTAGTTGACCCGCTTCGACCTCGCCGGTAACGGCCTTCTCCGCAGGTTTGTGAAACATGGGCGCGCCGCGGTAGTAGCCAACGGCCTCGATCTCTTCGATCTGGATCACTTGCGCCGAGACGTTGTCGTCCGTCCCCCGTTGCTCGGCCAGCGCGACGAGTTGGCGGCAGGCCGGTCCCGGCGCGTAGCGACCGACAATCTTGCAGATTTCGCCATCGGCCACGCAGGAATGCAAACCGTCCGAACAAAGCACGATGTGGTCGCCCTTCTGGACGGCAACGTCCTCGACGTCCACGCGAATCACGGGTTCCTGCCCGACACTGCGGGTGAGGATGAAACGGTTGTCGCTGCGCCTGGCCTCATCCTCGCTGATGAGACCGAACTTGCGCTGCATGGCGACGTACGAGTGGTCGGTCGAGATTTGCTTGATCTCGCCTTTGCGCGCGAGATACACCCGCGTATCGCCGACGTTGCCGACGGTGACATGCTCGTTGCGGAAGATGGCGATGGCCAACGTGGTGGCCATGCGTTTGCTGCTCTTGTCTTCCATGCTCTTGTCGAAAACGGCAAGGTTCGCCGCGTGGAACACCTGCGTCAGCAATTGCTGCGGCGACAGGTCCTCCTTCGCTTCGCGGAACACCTTCAGCGACACCTCCACCGCCAACCGGCTGGCGATATCGCCACGCCCCTGGCCGCCGACGCCATCGGCCAGCACCGCGATGGCCCCGCGGCTGCGCTTTTCCTCGATCGACTCCGGTTGCCAGAAGCCAACGCAGTCCTCGTTCCGCGGGCGGACCGTGCCGACGGATGAAAGTTCTCCGTAAATCAGTTCCATAACTATCGAGCGGCACACGCTACCCGCCGCCGCCGGCGGTTGCAAGCCGGATGAACGGAGCTAAAAAAGAAACAGCCGCCTCTCGCGAAAGAGGCAACCGTTCTGAGACCCAATAGCCTCAAAGGTTTTCGAGGCGATATTGAAAATCAGTTAAAGGCCGGCAGCTTTTGTGAATTGCTTCGGATGAGACGGCCGTCCGCGTCAGACGGTTGTTGTCCAGCGCGATAAAAAAATGCAGAACGTCGTCCCGTGGGCACGCCGCAGCCCAACAGAAATGTTTTTTTCGTGAAGTTTGCACACGAATGGTGATAGGTTTTGAGGTGGCGATGGGGTTCGCCTGCAACTGCCCCTGCGACAATAGGGCGCTGATGACTCCTACCATGGCAGAGAGGACACAATGTTCAGATTGTTGCTGCTCATCATTGGTGGAGCGCTCGGCACGTTGGCCCGCTACGGGCTGAACGGCGTCATCTCCGGGCATCAATCGAAACATTATCCGCTGGTGGCCGTTTTCCCGCTCGGCACGCTCATCATCAATGTCACCGGCTGCTTCGCCATCGGCTTCATCGCCGCCATCAGCGGACCCGCCACCGGGCGCGCCTGGCTCAAACCCGAATGGCGCGATTTCCTGATGATCGGCTTCTGCGGCGGCTACACCACGTTTTCCAGTTACGGATTGCAGACGCTCAACCTCGCGCGCGATGGCGAATGGATTGGCGTCGCGCTCAACGTCGTCGGCTCGAACGCGCTCGGCCTGCTGGCCACCTATCTCGGCTGGGTCAGCGGTCGCGTGTTTCAGTCCAGATTCCATGGAGGCACACTATGAAACTCGAAGGCGAAGGTTCTCTCCTGCGGATTTACCTCGGCGAACTCGACAAATGGCATCACCGGCCGCTCTACGAGGCGATCGTGCTCAAGGCCCGCGAAATGGGCCTTGCCGGCGCAACCGTCCTGCGCGGCCCGATGGGCTTCGGCGCCAACTCGCATCTGCACACCGCCAAAATCCTCCGACTTAGCGAAGACCTGCCCGTGCTCATCGAGATCGTCGACAAGGAGGAAAGGATCAACGCCTTCCTCCCCGAACTCGACAAGATGATGGGCGACGGCCTCGTCACCCGCGAAAAAGTCCACATCATCCGCTATCGCGGCACCGCACCAACTTGATGCCTCCGCGCGAGGTTGTATGTGGACGGCGCAATCGACGCGAACGGGCGTGAGCGGAGTCAACCGAGGTTTACCTCGATCACGAGGGTGCTCGGCCCGGCGACCGTGTCGTGCCCAGGTTGCAAAGGCGCCGAGTATGTGCCGGCGGCGAAACCGCCGATGCGGCCGTATGAACCTGAGTTTCGATCGAGGCGCCCACCACCAAGCCCGAGCGGGTCAGTGCGGTCGAACGCATTAAGAATACATAAAAATAGCGCGTAAGTTGTTAATGGTGAAATTGTTGCTTGCATTGACTGGATGCGGCACTGTGTTATGCTCGCTCGCTTATTACCGAATCCGTGCCCGCCGCACGGAACGGGGGAACCAGGTTGTACGGGGCGGATTCCGGTCATCGAACCGGAACAGGCGAGCGTGTTCTTCTCGGCCTGAGCCCGTCAGCTAACCTCGTAGGCAACGAGAGAAGACACTTGAATTACACCATGGATAATTCGGTCTCGGACTCTGAACCGAGGCTGCCGCGCCTGATGCGGTCGCGAGTGAAGCGACTGCTGCTTGGCGCGCCCCGCAACCTGCGCGACCCGTCCATTGGCCACAAAATCTCACTGATCGCTTTTCTCGCCTGGGTCGGCCTGGGCGCCGACGGGTTGTCGTCGTCGTCGTACGGACCTGAGGAAGCCTTCCGCGCCCTGGGAAGTCATCTGTATCTGGCGGTGTTCCTTGGGCTGGCCACGGCCGCAACCGTGTTCATTATCTCGTACGCCTATAGCCGTATCATCGAACATTTCCCCGGCGGCGGCGGCGGTTACATTGTGGCGACCGAATTGCTCGGCTCCTCGGCCGGCGTGGTTTCGGGGTGCGCCCTCCTCGTGGACTACGTACTCACGATCACCGTCTCCATCGCCAGCGGTGCGGACGCGTTGTTCAGCCTCTTGCCATTGTCGTTCCAACATTTCAAGTTGCTCGTCGAGTTCGCCGCCATCCTGTTTCTCGTGCTGATGAATTTGCGCGGCGTCAAGGAATCGGTCTCCATGCTCGTGCCGATTTTTCTGACGTTTGTCGGGACCCATATCGTCTTGATCTTCGGTGGCTTGCTGATGCACTCCCGCGATTTTCCTGCGGTCGCGCACGACGCGCACACGAGCTTCAACCAGGGTATGAGCGAACTGGGCATGTGGGGGATGTTCGTCCTCTTCCTGCGCGCCTATTCGATCGGTGGTGGCACTTACACGGGAATCGAAGCGGTGTCGAATGGCCTGGCGATCATGCGGGAACCGAAAGTGGAAACAGGAAAGCGAACCATGAGGTATATGGCAATCTCGCTGGCCGCGACAGCCGCCGGCCTGTTGTTCTGCTATATGTTGTTTCGTGTATCGCCCGTCGAGGGCAGAACGCTCAACGCCGTGCTCGCCGACAAATTCGCCGGCGGGTTCAAGCTTGGATCCCTACCCGTCGGCGTCTGGTTCGTCGGCATCACGATCCTCTCCGAGGCTGTGCTCCTGCTTGTGGCCGCCCAAACCGGCTTTATCGACGGTCCCCGCGTCATGGCCAATATGGCCATCGATTCCTGGCTGCCCCGCCGATTTGCCGCGCTGTCCGATCGGCTGACCAGCCAGAACGGCGTGTTGCTGATGGGGATCACCGCCGGCATGGCGCTGGCCTACACGCACGGCGACATCCATATCCTCGTCGTCATGTACAGCATCAATGTCTTCGCCACGTTCTCGCTCTCCGAATTCGGCATGTCGCGGTTCTGGGTCCGACATCGCAAAACGGACAAAAAATGGCTGCAACACCTGAGCGTTCACGCCACCGGCCTGGTGTTGTGCCTTTCCATCCTTACCGTCATGATCACCATGAAACTGCGTGAAGGCGGCTGGATCACGCTCGCGTTCACCTGCCTGTGCGTCCTCGGGTGTTTCGCCATCCGCCATCATTATCGCGTCTTCACCCAACGCCTGCGCCAGGTCGAAGCCGCCCTCGAAGATATTCCCGCTGATCCGACCCGAACAACACCGCCGTTTGACCCGAAGAAACCCACCGCCGTGATTCTCGTCGGCGGCTTCGCCAAACTGGGCGTTCATTGCATGCTCAACATCTTCCGCATTTTCCCGCGGTCCTTCACCAACGTGGTCTTCGTCTCCATCGGCGTGCCCAACTCCGACTTCTTCAAAGGCGGCAGCCGCGTCGAAGAACTCGAGGAACGGACCCGCGCATCCCTGAGTCGCTACATTGAAATCGCCAATCGCCTCGGCATTCCGGCCGAGTCCACCTATCGCATCGGAACCGACATCGTCAACGAGGTCTCCGAAGCCTGCGTCGATCTCGCCAAAAAATATCCGCACGCCGTCTTCTTTGCGGGCGAAGTGGTGTTCGACGAGCCGAAGTGGTACGACCGCATCCTCCACAACGAAACCGCCTACGCCATCCAACGACGACTCCGCTTTGCCGGCGTCCCCATCGTCATCCTGCCCATCCGCCTGTTCCGCAACCAGAAAATCACGCCACCGTCCCCCTCGCCCGCCCCCGCATGAGTTAACCCACGCGGCGACGCGAACGGGCCGGAACGAACCAAACCGAGAGGCAAGGGCATGATCTAGTGTCGTTTTGACACCCGTATGGAGACGCATACGGCCCGAAACCTGCCAAACGAAGCCAATTCTAGCAAAACGAAGCCAAGTGACAAAATGGCACACTTGGACTCCTAACACATTCTCCCTCAAGCTAATCCACATTCTCTAACACCCCGGAAAATTGGCTTCGTTTGGCAGAATTACATATTATGGGGCCTACCCCCCCCCTGCCCTGTCTACCCTGAGCAGCGTCGAAGGGAGCGCGGTCGAAGGGCCTGCCCTGAGCCCATCGAACGGGTCCCAGGCGAAACGCCGTCTCCTGCTGTAGCGACGGCGCTCTGTCGCCATGAATCGGGTCGTTTGGAGGGCAAGCCTCCCGGCGAGCCGCATCCCCGGCCCCACCCCTTATGTCAAAGCCGAGCGGCGAGGGTAGCCGCGAGACGGCCTCGTGTAGTTTCGAGGCCCGCAGGGCGCAGTGAGGGAGACCGAACGGAGCCAACCGAGCCGCTGGTAGCGGCGGAGCCGTAGCGAAGCGAAGACGCGACCGCGTAGTGTCCTGCGTCGCAAACGCAACGCCGCAGGTTCACCCCGATTCCGAGGTCGGGGCGGCCCACCCGGGCGAGCCGAGCGGGCGCGAGCAAGTGCAAAACAATCCCCTATACTTATCAAAGAACAACAACTGCGCCGAACATACATTATTGCAAGCAGACTGTCCAGTCCATTCTGATGGCCGGTCAAAAAAAAGCAAACGGTGTAGGCCCCGAAGCGGAGCCTTCGACACGCGAGCACGTCGTCTCCCAGCTCGCAACCGAGCAGACCGGCCAGCAGCGACACCACCGCCGCGCCGACGATCAGTATCAGGCAAGACCTCAGGTTGACGGAGAGAATCGAGTTGGGAATCAGCACCGCTTCTTCGGGATCGAACACCGACCGGATTATGGCGTTGGTTCTTTGGGCGCCGTCGCGCTGGTTTGGGTCGAGGAAACCGTATCCGCGGACTTGTCCTTGGATTCTCCATGCACAAATTGGTCGATCTTGTCGTAGTAGGTATCGAACGATTTGACGAATGCGTCCCGGTGAGAACCATGAATCTCCACGAGTTCCTTCGGGTCATGCGCCAGAACGTAGAGCCGCCGGGAGTCATTGAACGGCACCAGTTCATCGTCGCTGCTGTGGATCATCAGGACCGGAACGCGTACGTCGCCGATTTTCTTGATGGAATCGAATTGATTGCGCAACAGGTATTGCCACGGGATCAACGGCCAGTCGTCCTCGATCTTCTCGAGGATCGACGCGTTTGCCCCCTCCGTGATCAACCCCGCCATCGTCACCCGCGTGGCCAGATCGATGGCCACCGCCGCGCCGAGGTCTTCGCCACAAACATAAAGCCGCCCGGGTTTCACGCTGCGCTTGTCAACCAGATAGAAATAGGCGGCTACCGCGTCGCCGGTTAACCCGTTCTCGCTGGGGGCGCCGCCGCTCGCGCCGTAGCCGTGGTAATCGATGGCAAACACGTCCAGTCCCATATCATGGAAGAGACGGATCTTCTCCAGGCTGTCGCTCATGTTCCCCGCGCGACCGTGGAAGAACAAGAGCGTTCGGGCCGCGGCAGGGGTTCCGGATGGCTGGTCCAGCGACTGGGCCGGGATGAACCAACCTTGGATGTTCACACCGTCGTCCGACGTAAGCGCGATGCTGTCGAAGGGCATCCCGACGTCACGAGGCGTCTGTTTGACGAACGTGGTGGGCACATAGACGAACTCCTGCTCGTAGTCGTACATTACGAGATAGACGCCACCCGCCACCAGCGCCAGCAAAATGAACCGAACCCACAATCGCGTCTTGCGTTTCATGTAACAATGCGCCTGTCCTTGGCCAACTCAGTACATACTGGCATCCGCCATGCCGCGCAACCCGAAAATCGGTGTCGTAGATCCGCTCAGAAATGGCACCGTCAGGAATGCCGATTCGCACCGTCGTCGTGCCGTCACCATTCGAAATCACAAAATCTCGCCGCGCGCGCGCGCAACGGGGATTTTATTCTCAATTCTCAGAAGCGGCATATTCCCTGCTCAATTCTGTCACGTCCACGGCGAGGCCTCCTCATGGCGCAACCTATTGCCACCAAGACGGACGTTGGGAAATGGTCACCGCGCGCGACTCTACGGGATGGCGCCACGGCTGTCTCGGCGACCTCCAAAAACCCTGCAATATGAAGTCGCTCAACCAGCTTGTCCGCAACATCCTCGACTCGGGGCTGTAAGGCCGACTTCCCGCTCAGGGCGCGAACCCGTTACTTGGCAGGCTCGCGCGTCAGCGGCACGAACAGCACGGGGGCCACGTTGCGGGTCGAGACGGTTCCGTCGATGTCTTTCTCCACGAGCAGGAGCGATTGTTCACCGTGCGGTTCGCCGACGGGGATCACCATGCGGCCACCCCGCTTGAGCTGCTCGATCAACGGTGGCGGGACGTGTTCCGCGCCCGCGGTCACAATGATGGCTTCGAATGGCGCTTGTTCGGGCCAACCGAGGTAGCCGTCTCCTCGTTTGACGTGAATATTCTTGTAACCGAGTCGTTGGAGACGATCGGCCGATTCTTTGGCCAGCGCCTCAATGATCTCAACCGAATAAACTTCCTCGGCGATCTCCGCCAGTATCGCCGCCTGGTATCCCGAACCCGTGCCGACTTCCAGGATCTTCGCGCCTGGACTCAGGTGCAGCAGTTCGGTCATCAGCGCGACGACGTATGGCTGGGAAATGGTCTGTCCGTGACCGATAGGGAGTGGATGGTCCTCGTAGGCGGCATCGGCCCATTGCTCGGGCACGAACTCGTGCCGCGGGACCTTGCGCATCGCGGCAAGTACGCGGGCATCAGAAACCCCGCGCGATTCGATTTGTTCCCGAACCATACGGTCGCGGCTCGCGCGAAAATCAGCCGCCTCCATGCTCGTTGCAGCCAGCGCCGCCGCTGCAACGCTCCATCTTAACGCCAATATGAGCAGTTCACGTGGCGTCTTCTTCGGGCAACGAACCATGGCCGCCTTTGCGGGCCAGATACTCCTCGACGCGCAGCAGCCCTTCTTCGCCCGCGCGACGAATCACTTTGAGAAGATTATCCATCGAGGAGACTTCTTCCAGCTGTTCCTTGACAAACCACTGCAGGAAATTGTCCGTGGTGTAATTGACTTCCTTCTTCGCCAGATCGACGAGCTTGTGAATCTGCCGGGTTACCTCGACTTCCCAGTCGAGCGAGAGTTGTACGGCTTCCTTGGCGGAGGCGAATTTGTTTTTGGGGGCCTTGACGGCGGGAATGACCACTTCGCCGTCTGCTTCGACAAGGAATCTCACGAAGCGCATGGCGTGGTCGCGCTCTTCCTCGGCCTGCAGGTAGAAATGGGCGGCCAATTGCGGCAGCGCTTCCTTGTCGAAATGCGCAGCGATCGCCACGTATTGCAGTGAAGCGCCGAATTCGTTGCCGATTTGCTGGTTGATCGCGTCGTTGATCTTTTTGCTGATAAGCATGACGCTGGTAAAATGCGACGGCCGGAAGGCGAATGCAATTCTATTTTCCGCCCAGCCCGTCTTCACGTGTCGGCGGGGCAGCCGGTGGAGCCGGCTCGCGAGACATCTTGTTCTTGGCGAGAAACATGGACTGACGCGCAAACGCGATGGCGAATTCGCGGAAGTCCTCCCGTTGTTTGATTTTGTAGGCCTTGATGGCCTCACCAACGGCCTCCTGGCCGATCTTGTAAAGGAGTTCGGGGTTCACCTGACGTTGCGCCACTTCCGCCGTCAGCACGCGCAGGTTCTGGTCGATCAACTTCAAAATCTCTTCGCGGGCGTGACGGCCGAGAAGGCCTTTGGCCTTCTTGACCAGCGCCCGGTCGATCTCGCAGTCTGGCGAACCACTTCCCCCCAACGACGCGTAATCGAGTCGAATCACCGGCTTATCTTGTTTCTCTGGCATACGAGAACAATTTAAATGCCTGCAAATATGGGAAATGTACAGACAAAACGTAGCGGGTTGATCTGTCGAGACGACCAATGCTAGTCCCGCGATCAGCACGTCTAATCCGTCAAGCTTTTCGCGCCACCCATCGGATCGTGCGTTCCATCACCGACATCGACATCAGGACGCTGATATGACCATGCTGCGGACGCCACAACTCCGGCCCGCCCCATGCCTCGCACAACTCCTCAAGCGTCGCGATTGGCGCAAACAAATCATGTTCGGAGGCGACTACAAGGATGTTGTTGGGAGTCACCTTCGGTCGGTGGGTGGCGAGGTTCAATGAATCAAGTCGCACTCTCGCATCGCCCAGACTGCGGCGAATCGGCGCGCAAAAATCCACTTCCGCAATAAGCCGATCCATCCGTGCCACCGGCGTCATTAAGACGGCAAAATCCACGCGCGATTCCACGCACACCAACATCCCGCTCAGCCATGCCCCCAGCGAGATGCCCCACAACCCGATCCGCGGACAGCCCTGTTCCTTCAGCCACGCGATCAGAGCGCGCGCATCGGCCATCGCTTGATGGGCGGCTTGCGCCACGTGCACCAGGTCACCCGACAGGAAGTTGTGGGCGGCCTGCCGGCCACGAGGCTTGCGCCGGCTGTGGTAGGGCAACTCAAACATGGCCACGTTCACACCCCGCTTTGTCAGCCGCCGGGCGAGATGGGGAAACAACGTGCGATAGGCTGTCTGCGCATTCCAGCCATGCAGCAAAACAAGCGTCGGCTTGCCCGGCCATGGTTTCGATGCGGTGTAGAGCCGACCGTGCACCGTGTTGTTTCGCTTCCACGGCGACGGGACAGGAGACGCGAACTGAAACCTGCGCTTGGTGACGAATCGCAAGTCCTTCGGTGCGGTAACGAGGCCGCCGAGGAAATCCGGATGGTCCAGCACCGCTTGGGCCCGGGCCGCCAGGCCCTCCGTGTCCGCGGCATCACGCACGTTCAAGCGCGCCAATTGAATCGTGCACCAGTCCAGTTGTTTGGCCAGGGCCGCCCGCATGAGAAAGCTTACTCTCGATTTGTCGCCTCGACAAACCGATCCAGCCGCTGCAATGCTTTGCCGCTGTCGATTAATTCCGCCGCCAGATTCCACCCGCTGGTGAAGTCAGCGGCCTTTTCAGCAACCACAAGCGCCGCGGCCGCGTTCAACAGCACAATGTCGCGGCGCGCTCCGCGGTCCTTGCCGCCGAGCACGTCTCGGACGATGCCGGCGTTTGTTGCCGGATCGCCGCCCGTCAACTCCTCGGGTTTCACCGTGACCCCGCGCCACGAGGTGTGCGGCACCCGGAAATCACGCTCGGTGTGTTCGATGCGTCCCGCCCACAGCTCCGCCATGGTATTGACGCCCATCGTTGACAGCTCGTCGAGCCCGTCTCCATGCACCACCATGGCGTGCTTCAACCCGAGCAAGCGGAGCACTTCCGCAAATCTCGGAACCAGCGTACGGTCGAATACCCCGACGAGTTGATGTTTGGGATAAGCGGGATTGACCAGCGGCCCGAGAATGTTGAATACCGTGCGCTGCTTTCGCTCCGCCAGCGCGCGCCTTACCGTCGTGATCGCCTTGAACGCCGGATGGTAGAACGGCGCAAATAGGAACGTCACCCCCGCGGTCTCCAGGCACTGCCGCGCCGCTTTGGGCGGCAGTTCGATTTTCGCGCCCAATGCCGCCAGCACATCCGCGCTGCCGCACTTGCTGGTGATGGCGCGATTACCGTGCTTGGCCACGGCTACACCCGCCGCTGCGGCCACGAAGATCGTACACGACGAGATGTTGAACGTGTGCGCCATGTCCGCGCCTGTTCCGACAACATCCAGCACCACGCCCCCGAATTTTGCGGGATCAATCTGTGGATCGACCGCGCGCGCCCGAAGCTCCGTGGCAAACGCCGCGATTTCCTCGGCCGTCTCGCCCTTCCGCGCCAGCGCCGTGAGAAACTCGGCCTTGCTGCCTTCTGTCACTGCCTCATCGAGTAAAGCGCGCATCCCTTCCGCCACCTCGCTGCGCGAAAGATCCGCACGTGATGTCAGCTTACTGGTCAGTGTGCCCAAAGCCGTCATGGGCGAAAAGTTTACCACAAAATGCCAGAAGAATGTTGATAGGAGGCCGGCCGGTGGCCAAAAAAGCAAATGCGGGACAGAATCACGTCTATCCCGTCATTCAAGGGAATTGTGTTACGACTTGCCGGCCGGAGCGGTGACGGGGTCGATATTGACGCGGCGGCCGTTCTTGTCGAAGCGGACGTGGCCCTCGGCCAGGGCGAACAGGGTCCAGTCGCGGCCGATGCCGACATTGGTGCCGGCCAGGAACCTCGAACCGCGCTGACGAATAATGATGCCGCCGGCGGTGACGAGTTCACCGCCAAATCGTTTCACGCCGAGTCGTTTGCTGACGCTGTCGCGTCCGTTGCGTGAACTACCTTGTCCTTTTTTATGGGCCATGACGGGTTGCTCCTGACGACGGTGTTACTATACGATGATTTCTTTGATCTTCAAAACGGTATGATGCGCACGAATGCCCTGTTTGCGGTGGTAACCTTCGCGGCGGCGAAACTTGAACGCGATGACCTTCTTCCCCTTTTTATCGGGGTCGACAACCTCGGCGGTCACGCGCGCACCTTTGACGTTGGGCTTGCCGACCTGCACTTTGTCGCCGTCAGCCACCAATAAAACGTCCTCCAATGCAATCTCCTTGCCCTTCTCGCCATCGAGGAGTTCGACCTCCACAACGTCGCCGGGCTGGACGCGGTATTGCTTGGCGCCTGTTCGTATAACTGCGTACATGAATGTTTCCTCGTTCCTCTTGGGAAGGGGCGTGAAAAATAGCGGAATCACGCCCGTCCGTCAACGATTATCTTACCCCTCTCGCGGTGCTAACGCGAGACCTGTTTTATTGACTTACATGCCCCGTAATTTGGGATTGGGTAGGTTGCGATGATGGTTCGGGCACGTCTTGCAGCTGCTCAATCGTGTCCTGTGCGGCCTGCTTGATGTCCTCGTCCGGGTCATTCAAAAAGCCCTGCAAAATCTGGATTCCGCGCTTGTCCTCCACATCTCCCATCCCATCAATGGCTTCCAAACGGACTTCTTTGGGCTGGTCGCCGCGCATGCCGGTGCTCAGGATCGCCAATTTCTTGTCGTTCTGGCCGTCCACGTCGGTCAATGAGTTAACCAACTCGATCTTTAGTTCCTGGTCCTTTTCATTCAGAAACAGATGCGCGAGGGCGTCGATGACATCAGCCCCGTCATCATTGGAGCTGAGTTCGAAAATGATAGAAACGCGCTTCTGGAAATCGGGCGTATTCTGGTATTCGTTCTCCAATTGTTTCACTTGCGCGGCCAACTCCGCCTGCGTCTGGCCGTCTTCGCTCGTCTGGTTCGTGTCGGCAGCGGAAGCCGACGCGGCCGATGCGACGCTCGTGGTCGCCGGAGGCGGCAAGGCTGGCAGCGGCTGTGTCGCCGGGAGCGTGGTCACCGAAGGCGGTGGCACCGGCGCCTCTTGGGATTCTTTCTTCGAACAACCGGCCACGGCCAACAGTACGACAGCCACCGCGGTGGCAACGGCCAATGGAACACGTTTCATGTTGTTTGTCGCTCTTTCCATATTGTCGGGTAGCATACTCGCGGCGCGGTCGCTCGTCCAGCCTGCGTTACACCCCCCATGCGTTCGACCGCCTCTTGATACAGCCACCATCCCGGTTGTGCGGTCGTAGTATGCCGCAAGCCGAGCACGACGGAGCCGAAGCCCCGATATCCCCACTGGTTTGCGACTAGCTGGGCGGAACGTACAATCTAAATACGGTGCCGCATCCACCGTCGCAATTAGAGCTAGACCCGCCGTTCGGGGTCGTGCCGTAGAAATTGCCATCGCTGCCCTGTATCAGCATCGCACCGTTTATACCGGTGGTAAAGCTATACACTATGCTCATCGAGCCTCCTGAAGTGATCTCGAACACGGTGCCAAAGCCGTTCGCCCCGCCTTGAGTGGTGGTCCCGTAGAAATTGCCGTCACCGACTTGGACCAGTTCCGCAGATGGCAGCGAACCGTCAGTACCGCCGGTGAAGCTATACAGGGTGGTCAGTACGCCTGCTGGACTGATCTTAAACACGCTGCCATTGTCGCTTGTCCCGCCGCTCGGGGTCGTGCCATAGAAATTGCCATCGCTGCCTTGCACCAGACCCCCACAACTTGCAGTGCCGGTGAAGCTATACAAAGTGGTCAGTGTGCCTGCTGGGCTGATCTTGAACACGGTGCCATTACCATTCAGAAAACCGCCCACCCCGCCATCGGAAGTCGTGCCGTAGAAATTTCCATCACTGCCATGGACAAGGGTTGCATACGGCGTGTCACCGTCAGTACCGACCGTAAAGTTATACAGGGTGGTCAGCGTGCCTGTTGGGCTGATCTTGAACACGGTGCCGCAGCCACCAAGGCAAACGCCGCCGCCGCCGGCGGTCGTCCCATAGAAATTGCCGTCGCTGCCCTGGACAAGGCTCGCATACGGCTTTTCACTGTAATCGAAGGTAAAGGTATGCAGGGTGGTCAGTGCACCTGCTGGGCTGATCTTGAACACGGTGCTGCAGCCCCCTTCGCAGTCACCCGACCCGCCTTGAGTAGTCGTGCCGTAGAAATTGCCGTCACTGCCCCGGACAAGAGCGGCTTCTGGATTCGCCCCATCCGGACTGTCGAACGTGTAGAGGGTCGTAAAGCTGCCGCCTGGGCTGATCTTGAACACCGTGCCACTATAGTACGTCGCACCTTCGGAGGTCGTGCCGTAGAAATTACCGTCGCTACCTTGCACTAACGCTGCTTCTGGGGCGTAACCGTCCGCAAGTCCTGTAAACGAGTAAAGGATGGTGACGGATGCCTCCGATCCACTCGATACCGACGTCGTTGTGAACGCCATATCAACTCCATTCGTGTAGCCCGCGCTGTTGCTCGCTACGAGTTGATAATGGTAGGCAGTGTCGAGGCTGAGGGCCGTCAGAGTGAAGGTCACGTCGCTGCTGCTGGCGCCGCTGCCAATTGATTGAGGCAAAGTATGATTGCCATAAGCGGTGGTCGTGCCCCACTGAAAGTACACAGTGGTGGCCAGTCCATTCGGATTGACAGATCCATTTAGTGTCACTGAATTAGAGGTGACGGCACTCGCAAACAATGTGTTAGCAGCCGGTCGTTGGTTAACGAACGGACCGACACTCTGAATGACATTTGGGCTGCACACGAGTTGTATGTGCCATAGGTCTACACTTACCGCGGAGAGACTGGGCAGTCCGGATTCCTGACCTTCGGCACTGGGTACTGGAACAACGGTGTCGTTTGGTGTTGATCCGAAGACGAGTGTGTTTAGCCAATCGGGAAGCTCTGAGTGCGTGCCCGCCACGGCAAGCACTATCCTGCTAGGTTGGGGCCGGCTGCTAAAACTACTGCGTATGCTAGCAAGCACGGGACTTGAAGTTTGGAGATCGGCAACAAAGGGGCTGTGGGCAATTGTGCACAGTGGCACCAACTCCAGATCCGCAAGAGGGTCGATAGTCGAAAAGCCTGCGAGAAGTACCGTCACAAGCGTCGGGGCATCGTTGGCTACAGGTGTCCCCATAATCGGCGATCCCAGAAGCACCACGTTATTGACGGAGAGCGCCGTCATTGACGCAGCAGAAAGTGTGACCGGCCCTCCTTCACTGTGTGCCTCGATGTCGGCGCTTGCGAGACCATCCGACTGTAGTTCGTTCAAGAAAATGGCTAAGTTGGTTCCACTTGTTTCAATTCCTTGCGTCCAGTTGTAATTGAACCCAACAGCTTGTTGGTAGCTTCCTGCAGTCAAAATGTCATCCACGCAATCAAATGCACCCTGAACGCTTGAAAGCATTCCGTGAACTACTACCAGAGTCCGCTTGCTTGGATCAAAGCCGACAGGCGCTGAACTAGTCGGGAAGAGAACCCACTGAGACGCCGACGTGTCCCAGAACTGGCCTCCGAAGCTTGAAGCTGGCGCTGATGATTGCCGTCGAGCAGCCGTCTGCGAAGCAGTATTCGGCAAAGCATTCTGCGCCTCCTGCTGCGCTGGCTGGCTTCCACTCGTATTCACAAGAGCAACCACATAGTTCTGCGCCTCCGCGCCAAACTGTGAGATTACCGGTTGGAGAAGGCTTAGCGGGATGTTGATCGTAGCGACTTGGTTCGTTATGTCCACGGTTCCCGGAACACCCAAGAAATAATTTGTGCCACCAATGTCAAAAACAATTACAGGAACTGCACCGTCGAGGCCATTCTGCAAGCTGTTCGTCAGGCTTAGCGTGTATTCAATAGAGCCCGCGTTTGTACACGGGGAACCTTGAAGCACTGTCGCAAGTGAAGGTCCGAACGTCCCAATGGATTGATTGGGCGGTTGCGACGGGAACGAAGACCACTGTGAAACTGTGATTGTTTGATCGGCCGGAAGAACATCGGAGGGAATCGAGACGCTAGTACCATTGGTGAGCGTTATGGTGCCGCCCGATAATGCTGAAATGGTTTGGTTCGTTGTTACGAGTTCTTGCGCCACTGCTAGCCCGGATCCCGTGACGCTCGCCCCAAATGCTTTCCCTCGCCAGGACATAGCGTAGTCCCCACCACTCGCCGTACCGCTGCCTGACCAACTAAAGTTGGCACCCTTCAGATTCAACTGGAGCGTCGATTTGGATTTGCCCTTTACCGTTACAGGCAGCTGCACACTACAGAAGCTGACACTGCCCTGTCCCGTTACCGACCCCTTACTGCTTGCAACCGTGGCTACATTCACATGGGCAATCAATGGCGAGGCGGCTGACACATCAAGAGTGAAAGTGCCGCTGCCTACTGAGATGGCTCCCTTACCCTTTGTCGTCCCGTCGAAACTCTGACCCTGCAAGGTGCCTTTGAACGTAATTCTGTCGCTGCCCGCGCTAGCAGTCAGGGAAATCTGCGTCAAACTCGCAGTGGCCTTGTGTTTGCCAGTGACGGTGAATTCAACCCCGCCAATCGAAAGCTGACCGGTGAGAAGGCCGCTAGGACCGATCGCAAGACTTATCGTGCCAGTGCTGGTTCCTGATTTAGATGTGACCGAAATCGGAAAGCTGCCGTTCAGGCAATATGGGGCGAACTGCGCATCAAATTGATACCCCATAGCAAAAGAAGATGTGAGCGGAAAAGTAATACACAGACCCAACAGAAGAACTGCCAATGCGGATTTGATCAAGAGATTCTTCATTCCTCACCTCAGTTTTGGTTTATGAGGACAACTCGCCTCACAACGATTCCAGTTCCTACTCCTAGCCTCGCGCAGACAGGGCGCTCTGGAGCCCAAGAAGAAGGGCCCACGGGGCGATTGCCGGATTTAACTACTTGCCGATTGAGGTATCAAGGAGTCGCCGCGACCGCCCCCGCTCCAAATCATTTCTTTTCCTTCAGTCCCGTCTGAACTCCGAAACAAAAGCCTTTACCCGGTCCGCCAGCAGTATAGCCAAAGCCCACGACAGTAGAACCGCCTGAATAAAGAATGCAATACTCTCCATCAGCGAGTTCACTCTTGGGCGTCACCTTGTAAACACCGTTGTCGATTCTCTGATAATCAGTTTCTTCAACCTGCTTACTATCAAAGCCGCTGGACGAACTCATGCCCACCTTGCCGATCACAACCCGTCGCTCGTTATGCTCCTGGCGAACTTCCATCTTCAGGAGAGCAAAATCTTCAGGACTGGTGGCCGAGCGACTGGAGTCGCTGAGACCCGACTGACTCTTCTCGAAGTAGAAGTAAAAAATTGGGAGCGAGGTATTCAGTTGGAGCTTGGAATGCGCGGGAGTCATCACGGCTCTGGCCTTAGAAGTCTGACCATATAAGGCAAAGAGCGGAACACCTGTTTTGGTTTGGCTGAACACCGAAGGTTCGATCTTGGTCATCGTTTTTTTCCCATCTGCTTCTTGATATAGCCAAATGCCAGGATCGTGAGGTGAGGCGGGGTCGTTCGGATCGGCGGGCTCGGCCGGCACGGGTGCGGGAGTCGTGGTGAGGGCCGGAGTCTGGGCAGCGATCATCGCTTGGATGAGTGCGTCCGACACCTGCGCCTGCTTCAACTCCTTCAGCCCGGCGATGCTCGTGTCGAAATTGCACTTGGAGGTCTTGATCTTGCCAATGATCACGTCGTCCCCGAGACCCAACCCTTTCATCTCGACAATGGAGGCATTCGTAAGCACTTCGTCCACCGCCAGCGAAGGCGTGGCCGATGACACAATCCACGCAATGGAAACCGCTGCACATAGAATGAGGGTGTTTTTCATAACAAGCTATATCCTTTCACTTCGCCGTGCCGGATTTTCCGGCTTTGGCGGTGTAGAGCAACATGCCGTGCATTAGATTCATAGGGCCTCCGCAATCGCCTCGCAAAGCTGTCCGGTGTCCTGCTCCTGGCCTCGCGCAGACGTGGCGCTTTGAGCCCAAGAAGAAAGGCCCTACAAATGGGATAACGTGCGGATTTATAGTTTATCGGGGTGCCGATTTCAAGACATTTCCGCGCCACAAAATCCTCGCATCTCCAATGCAGATTACGCCCCAATAGGCCGTTTAAGTCAAGACTGTTTTGACGCCTTAATAGGGCGTGCCTGCCAAAAAAGAGATTCGCGCGCAGCTTGAACGATTCGGCGCGAACGTCCGCCGGGAGCGGTACGCCAGGGGACTGACGCAGCAGCAGTTCGCCGAATCGGTGGATTTGAATATCCGCACCGTCCAGAAGATCGAGGCGGGCGACATCAATATCCTTCTGACCACGTTGCTGCGCATCCAGCGCGCGTTGCGGTGCCGCTGGAGCAAGCTGGTCGGTGGCGAGGACACGTAGCGATTCCGCAAGCACTTTGTAACGGCGCTCTGTGAGCGCCGAGCATTTCGACCGCACGCCGGCGGTCACAGACCGCCGCTACAGTCGGCAACGGCTTCGTGATCTTCGTGTTCATCGTGGTGAAGCCATTCGGAAGAGCCGGGGATGAATGGCGATCATGCCGGAGCGCGGGTCTCACACCCATTCCAACAACTGACCGAGGTTGTGGATCACCAGATCGGGCTTGATGGCGGAGTCGGCGACGGCTTCAGGCGCGAACAGAATGGTGCGGAACCCGACGTGTTGCGCCGGCGCCACATCGTTGGTCAGCGAATTGCCGACGAACGCGCAGTCGTCGGGCATGATGTTCCCCTTCGTCAGGGCTTCGACCGCGCGGTGGAAAGCCGCGGGATCAGGTTTCGCCACGCCGAGTTCGAACGAGAAAAACACCAGCCGCACGTCGAAAATGGACTCATAGGTGCGAATCGCCCCGTGACTCTCTTCGTCCAACAGGTCCGACAATTCGATGGGCGTGTAGAATTGCCCGTTGGAGATGATCCCGTGCCGCACGCCGCGCTTCTTGAGCGTCGTCAACACGTCGAACGCGCGGAATTGAAGCTCCTTCGGATTGGCCTGGCGCTCGAAGAACAGCGCCACCTCGCGGGCAAAACTCATCGTCGGCGGCTCGTCCGACTCAAATTTTTCGAGGATCTTGAACCAGATTTCGTCCACGCGCACTTCGGGATGAGCGTTGCCTTCCGCAGTCCGCACCTCGCGCTCGGCCTGGATCCCACGCAGGAACAATTCGTGCAACTGGCCGGGGGCCGCGCGAAGGCTGAAATTCCTTGCCGTCCGGTCAAACGCCATGCGCAATTCGTCTTCGCGTTTGAGCAGCGAGTCCAGATCGCCGCGGCGCGAGGTGACGAGCGTGCCGTACACGTCCCAGAAGATGACTTTCGTATCGCTCATGTGCCGGCAAGTCTACAATCGGGCCACGCTGACGCGAAGCACTTTGTGCGGCCCGGGGCCGCGACACATCTGATTTGATGGGGAATATCGGTCAGCAGGAAGAACCCTCACCCTGACCCTCTCCCTTGCATGACGAGGGAGAGGGGAGTCTCCTCTCCCCTCCGGGGGAGAGGATAAAGGTGAGGGGGTCGTCGTCAAATGAACCATGTCGAACCACTACCCCACGAAGATGGCGTCGTCCGTCCAGTCGCCGCGCAACACGCCTTTGTCCATGTTGACCAGCGGCACGTAGTTGTGGAATACGCGGATGGGGCTGAGCAGGCGCAGGGTGGAAATTTCTTCGATCGAGTCGGGGCCATGGTTTTTGCGGAGCGAGGGAACGATCTTGCCCTGGACGTTCTCGACGATGTCGGCGTCGTTCTTGCCTTCGATAATCATGATCAGCGCAACGCGTCCGTCCATCTCGGCGATGTGCGATTCGTAGATGAGGTCGGTAAAGACGGAACGCACGTTTGGCTCGCTCTTGATTTCTTCGACGATTTGCCTGGTGGTGATGCCAATGCGGAACTTGATGATGTACAGGTGTCGCGCGCTGAAGGTGCCCGTGCCCGTTTCCTGCATGTCAATGGCCGCGAAGTAGTTGAGCAGACCTTCGTCTTCGAGCCGCCTGCGTTTGCGGCGTACGGTCGGGGTCGGAACGCCCGTGACTTTGCTGATGTAATTATCACTCTGGCGCGGGTCGCGGATGAGCGCCTTGAGGATGGCGCGCTCTTGGTCGTCAAATGTGTGCATAACGGCACTTTTGTCAGCGGTTCAAGGAAGCAGAAGATTTCGCTTGTTTTCGTTCACGATTTTGCTACTTTCTGATCAGAATTCAACATAAAAATGGCGTTTGTGAACAATTCAGTGCTGTAAGGGCGGCGAGAAAACCCCAAATGTTGCACCGAAGTTCACAAGGCATGAGGTGTAATCATCGCCCGTCGTCCCGTCGCGGGGATACAAAGGCAGGGATGGCTTTGTCGCCGAGAACGTACCGAATAGGGAGTTTGTGTCATGAAAATTGTCAGGCAACTCGCATTGTTTCTGGAGAACAAACCGGGCACGTTGTCGAAGGTTTGCGGAGCGCTGGCGGCGGCGAAAATCAATATCTACGCAATTTCGGTTTCGGACGGGGTGGATCACGCGGTGGTGCGTATGGTCGTGGATGATTCCCACAGCGCCCTGCATCTTCTCGGCGAGCACGGCGTGCTGGTTGTCGAGCGGGATGTGCTGATGTTGGAGGGGCGGAACAAGCCAGGGGAACTGGCGGACATTGCCGCCAAACTTGCCAAGAACAAGGTCAATATCGAATACGCCTACAGCGCCACGCCGCCAAATGCCCAGACAGGAGCGATGATTTTGCGGGTGGATAACCCGAAAAAGGCAGCACGAATTCTCAAGGGGCACTGATGGGATCGCCGTTCGAAAGAATTTGGCACCGGGCTGGACAATGACGTTGAAAGCGTGAAGCAAACTTGCCATACAATCTGGATTGAGGGCGAGTTGGAAGTAAGTATGCAATGAGCAACATGCGCACACTCTCACCGTATGGTTGGCCGGAGAAACAGGGCCTGTACGACCCGCGGTTCGAACATGAGTCCTGCGGCGTCGGCTTCGTCGTCAACATAAAGGGCCGCAAATCGCACGAGATCGTCCGTCAGGCTCTCACGGTCCTTGTGAATCTGGGCCACCGCGGGGCGTGTGGCTGCGAGGCGAACACGGGCGATGGCGCCGGGATTTTGATGCAAGTCCCGCACGAGTTTTTCAAAAAGGTGTGCGCGAAGGAAAAGATCGCGTTGCCCTCCTACGGCGAGTACGGCGTTGGCATGGTCTACCTGCCGCCGGATGCATCCGAACGGTACAAGTGCGAGAAACTCTTTGAAGAGATTGTCGAGAACGAAGGGTGTCGGCTGCTCGGTTGGCGCACCGTCCCCACGTCCAACAGCTCGCTCGGCAAGACAGCTCGCGCTACCGAACCAATTGTTCGCCAGGTATTTATAGCGCGAGATGCGAAGATCAAAGACGACATGGCGTTCGAGCGCAAGCTGTACGTGGTCCGCAAGCTGGCGGAACGGGGCATCCGCTACGCCGGCATCAAGGGCGGCAACCGGTTTTACATTTCGAGCCTCTCCTACAAAACGGTCATTTACAAGGGAATGCTCACGCCGGAGCAGGTCGCCCCGTTCTTTCCCGATCTGGGCGATCCTGCAGTCGAATCCTCGCTGGCGCTGGTGCACTCGCGCTTTAGCACCAACACGTTCCCGAGCTGGGAGCGCGCGCACCCGTACCGCTATGTCGCGCACAACGGTGAGATCAACACGTTGCGCGGCAACATCAGCTGGATGCACGCTCGCGAATCGCTGTTGAAGTCCGACCTGTTCGGCGACGACATCAAGAAGCTGCTGCCCGTTGTCAACGAGGATGGCAGCGACTCGGCCATGTTCGACAATTGCCTCGAGTTCCTCGTGCTGGGCGGCCGCTCGCTGCCGCACGCGATGATGATGATGATTCCCGAGCCGTGGTCGGGACATGAGAGCATGAGCGAGGAGAAAAAGGCGTTTTACGAGTACCACGGGTGCCTGATCGAGCCATGGGACGGCCCTGCCTCGATTGCGTTCACCGACGGCCTGAAGATCGGCGCGGTGCTCGACCGCAACGGGCTGCGTCCCTCTCGTTATTATGTGACGAAGGACGACCGGGTCATCATGGCCTCGGAAGTCGGTGTGCTCGATGTTCCACCCGAGCGCGTCCTGCAGAAGGGCCGTCTTCAACCAGGCCGGATGTTCCTGGTGGATACCGCGCTTGGCCGGATCGTCGCCGATGAAGAGATCAAACAGAAGACTTCCACCGAACGCCCGTACCAGCTGTGGCTGAAACAAAGTCTGGTGTACCTCGAAGACCTGCCCGAACCGCCGCACGTTCACCAACCAGACCACGCCACGGTACTACTTCGGCAGCAAGCGTTTGGCTACACGTTTGAAGACCTGCGTATCCTGTTGGCGCCCATGGCCAGAGACGCCGTGCAACCGCTCGGTTCCATGGGCACGGACACGCCGCTGGCAGTGCTGTCGGACAAACCGCAGTTGCTCTACAACTATTTCAAGCAGTTGTTCGCGCAGGTCACCAATCCGCCGATTGATTGTATCCGCGAAGAAATCATCACGTCGACGTACACGACCATCGGCCCGGAAGGGAACCTGCTGGATCCGCAACCGGAAAGTTGCCACCAGATTCGATTGAAAGGTCCCATCCTCAGCAACGAGGAGTTCGAGCGGTTGCGCCACATCGACCGTCCCGGCTTCAAGTCGATCACCTTGCCGATCCTTTTCAACGTGAACGAAGGCGGTCAAGGGCTTGAGAAGGCGCTCGACAATCTGTTTGCCAAAGCAAGCCAGGCCATCCGCGAGGGCCGCAACTTCCTCATTTTGTCCGATCGCGGCGTCGACCACGACCATGCGGCGATTCCCGCCCTGCTGGCCCTGGCCGGCATGCACCACCATCTGATCCGTGAAGGCACGCGCACGCGGGTCGGGTTGGTACTGGAATCGGGTGAGCCGCGCGAGATTCATCACTTTGCGTTGTTGATCGGCTACGGCGCGGGCGCGATCAATCCGTATCTGGCGTTCGAGACGCTGGACGACATGATTCGCCAGGGCATTCTCAAGGACATCGAACACAAAAAGGCGGTCAAGAACTATCTGAAGGCCGTCACCAAAAGCGTCGTGAAAACCATGGCCAAGATGGGGATTTCGACCATCCAGAGCTATCGCGGCGCGCAGATTTTTGAAGCCATCGGCCTCAACCACTCGGTCATCGACAAGTATTTCACCTGGACCGCGTCCCAAATTGAGGGCGTGGGCATCGACGTCATAGCCGAAGAAGTCCGCTTGCGGCACCGGCACGCGTTTCCGGCCCGCGCCGTCAACGGCGCAACGCTGGATACCGGCGGGCAGTATCAGTGGCGGCGCGACGGCGAATACCACCTGTTCAACCCCGAAACAATCCACAAGCTGCAGCTCTCGACGCGCGCCAACAACTACAAGGTTTTCAAGGAATACACGGCGCTGGTCGACAACCAGTCGAAGGCGCTGTGCACGCTGCGCGGTTTGTTCGAATTCAAGCTCGCGTCGCATCCCCTTCCGATCGAGGAGGTCGAGCCGGTCGAGAGCATCGTCAAACGGTTCAAGACCGGGGCGATGAGCTACGGCTCGATCAGCAAGGAAGCGCACGAAGCGCTGGCCATTGCGATGAACCGCATCGGCGCCAAGAGCAACACGGGCGAAGGCGGCGAAGACCCCGAACGCTACCAGCCGATGCCGAACGGTGACAGCAAGAACTCCGCGATCAAACAGGTCGCGAGCGGACGGTTCGGCGTGACGAGCCAGTACCTGACCCAGGCGAAAGAACTGCAGATCAAGATGGCGCAGGGCGCGAAACCCGGCGAAGGCGGCGAACTGCCCGGCGCCAAGGTGTATCCGTGGATCGCAAAGGTGCGCTACTCCACCCCTGGTGTCGGCCTGATTTCTCCCCCGCCGCACCACGACATTTATTCGATCGAGGACCTTGCGGAACTCATCCACGATCTCAAGAATGGGAACCTGCATGCCCGCATCAGCGTGAAGCTCGTCAGTGAGGTCGGCGTCGGCACGATCGCCGCGGGCGTGGCCAAGGCGCACGCGGACGTGGTGCTCATCAGCGGCCACGATGGCGGAACGGGTGCGTCGCCTCTCTCCAGCATCAAACACGCGGGCACACCCTGGGAACTCGGTCTGGCCGAAACGCAACAAACGCTGGTGCTCAACAATCTCCGCAGCCGCATTTGTGTCGAGGCCGACGGCCAACTCAAGACCGGTCGCGACGTGGTGGTGGCCGCGTTATTGGGCGCCGAGGAATTCGGGTTTGCCACCGCGCCACTGGTCACGCTCGGCTGCATCATGATGCGGGTGTGCCATCTCAACACCTGCCCCGTCGGCGTGGCGACGCAGGACCCGCAGTTGCGGGCGAAATTCAGCGGCGACCCGCAATTCGTCGTCAATTTCATGCAATTTATCGCCCGGGAAGCGCGCGAGTGGATGGCGCAACTGGGCTTTCGCACGATCGAGGAAATGGTCGGGCGCGTCGACCGTCTGGACGTGAACAAGGCGATCGATCACTACAAGGTCCGCGGGCTCGATTTCTCGAAGGTGTTCCATCAACCGGTCGTGGCGGCGGACGTGGGCCGTCGTCGGATGATCGACCAGGATCACGGGTTGGAGGAATCGCTGGACAAGCAATTGCTGTTGAAAGTGTGTGAGCCGGCCCTGACCAACCGCCAGAAGGTGCACGCCACACTGCCCATCAGCAACACGAACCGCGTGGTCGGCACGATTACCGGCAGCGAGCTGACGCGCCGCTTTGGGCCCGAAGGCCTGCCGGAGGACACGATCAGACTGCACTTCAAGGGCAGCGCGGGACAGAGTTTCGGCGCGTTCATCCCCAAGGGGATGACGCTCACACTTCAGGGGGACGCGAACGATTACGCGGGCAAGGGACTCAGTGGTGGGAAGATCATTGTCTATCCGCCGATGGGGTCAACGTTTGTGCCCGAGGAGAACATCATCATCGGCAACGTCGCATTTTACGGCGCCACCGTCGGTGAGGCCTACATTGGCGGCATGGCCGGCGAGCGGTTCTGCGTCCGCAACAGCGGCATCCGCGCGGTTGTGGAGGCGGTGGGTGACCACGGCTGCGAGTACATGACCGGCGGGCGCGTGGTTGTGCTTGGGTCGACGGGCCGTAATTTCGCGGCGGGCATGAGCGGTGGCGTGGCCTACGTGCTCGATGTCGCCGGCGATTTCCCCAAGCGGTGCAATATGGCGATGGTCGGCCTGGAAACACTGGCGGACCCCGAGGAAATCCAGGAAGTACGGACGATGATTCAGCGTCACGTGGAATACACCAACAGCGAGCGAGGACGCAACATTCTGAAGCTCTGGGAGGAGATGGCGCCCAAGTTCGTGAAGGTGATGCCCAAGGATTACAAGCGCGTCATCGAGGCGACGCAACGGGTGAAAGCCACCGGCTTGAGCGGCGACGAAGCGATCATGGCCGCCTTCGAACAAAACGCCCACGACCTCGCGCGGGTGGGGGGGAATTGACGCGTCAAAACCGATGAAACCGTTGGAACTGGCAAGAGATGTTGCCGCGGGTTGTAATGGTTTTGACCCGTTTGACATTTTTTGACATCCGTTAACAAGCAGCCATGGGCAAACCAACTGGATTTCTGGAGATCAAACGCGAGTTGCCGGCGGACCGCACGTCGTCGGAACGCATTCGCGACTGGAAGGAGTTTCACCTGCACATGCCGGTGGAGAAACTCCAGCAACAGGGCGCGCGCTGCATGGATTGCGGCATCCCGTTTTGCCATACCGGCGCGTTGCTCAGCGGCATGGCGTCGGGCTGCCCCATCAGCAACCTGATCCCCGAGTGGAATGACCTGGTCTACCGCGGGCTGTGGAAGGAGGCCCTCGCGCGACTGCACAAGACAAACAATTTCCCCGAGTTTACGGGCCGTGTCTGCCCGGCCCCGTGCGAAGGTTCCTGCGTGCTGGGCATCAACGAGCCTCCCGTCACGATCAAAAACATCGAGGTCGCCATCATCGACCGCGGTTGGGACGAGGGCTGGGTGACAGCCGAGCCGCCGAAGGCGCGCACCGGCAAGACGGTCGCGGTGATCGGTTCCGGCCCGGCAGGCCTGTGCGCGGCGGCGCAACTGAACAAGGCGGGCCACACGGTGACGGTATTCGAGCGGGCGGACCGCATCGGCGGACTGCTGATGTACGGCATCCCGAATATGAAGCTCGACAAGAACGTCCTCCAGCGCCGCATCGACCTGTTGGCGCAGGAGGGCGTGATGTTTGTCACCAATACGGAAGTCGGAAAGGATTATGCCGCGAAAAATCTCATCGAGGAATTTGACGCGACGGTGCTGTGCGCCGGCGCGACCAGGCCGCGCGATCTCCCCATCGAAGGCCGCCATCTCCACGGTGTTCATTTTGCAATGGAGTTACTGACGGCGAACACGAAGAGTTTGTTGGACGGACGGCGCAATGGCGATTTTATTTCCGCCGAGGGCAAGGACGTCATGGTGATCGGCGGCGGCGATACGGGGACGGATTGCGTGGGCACGGCGATGCGGCACGGCTGCAAGAGCCTCACCCAACTTGAGATTCTGCCAAAGCCTCCGCTCCAGCGGGCCGCCAACAATCCGTGGCCCGAGTGGCCGAAGGTCTACCGCCTCGATTACGGCCAGGAGGAGGCTGCGGCGGCCTTTGGGGACGATCCACGCGTGTATTGCATGACCGCGCGGCGCTTCATCGGTGATGAACACGGCAAGCTGAAGGAAGTGGAGATCGTCCAAATCGAATGGCAGAAGGACGACAAAGGTCGGTTCGTGCCGAAGGAAGTTCCCGGCACCGAAAAGATCGTGCCGTGCCAACTCGTCCTTCTGGCCATGGGGTTCCTCGGCCCTGAAGACCAACTCCTGCAACAACTGGGCGTGGAACGGGATGAACGCTCCAACGTCAAGGCCCGGCATGAGATTTACTCGACCAGCATCCCCGGGGTGTTTGCGGCTGGCGACTGCCGGCGCGGCCAAAGCCTCGTCGTGTGGGCGTTCAACGAAGGCCGTGGCGCCGCCCGTGAGTGTGATCGTTACCTGATGGGGCAGACCGATCTGCCGTAGCGCCCGGCGAATGTTGGCTGTATCAGTCAGCGCAACAATCGAGTGTGGGGCTACGCCCGCCTTCTGTCGGGGATGGACAAACCCAAAACCCTGGTTCAAAATGAATGCCGTCGGACCAACACAAACCTTGGCTCGAAAAAAAGTTCCGGTTAGCAGGACTGTGGATCGGGTGACGCTGGGGCGGACGGAAGACAATTGGAGGTTTGTGGCGGCGTTGCGGGCGGAACTGTCGCACGGGAACGCGACGATTGAGTGTGCAGAATGCGGTTTGTTTTCTGGGGAATGAGTGCATCTCGCCAACGGCAACAGGCCATCCTGATCTGCGTGTGTCTGGCGGTGTTGATTGCCGCCGTATACTGGCCGGTGGGGCACGCCGGGTTCCTGAACTACGATGACGACGAGTATGTGACCGCAAACCCGCATGTGCGGGGGGGATTGACGGTTCCGGGCGTGGTGTGGGCATTCACCGCGTGTCACGCATCGAACTGGCATCCGCTGACGTGGCTGTCACACGCGCTGGACTGCGAATGCTTCGGGATGAACGCGGGCGGACATCATGCGGTCAGCGTGTTGTTGCACGCGGTGAATACGGTGGTGTTGTTTTTGGTGTGGCGGCGGATGACGGGGGCGACGTGGCGGAGCGCGGGGGTGGCGGCGTTGTTCGGGCTGCATCCGTTGCATGTGGAATCAGTGGCCTGGGTATCAGAACGCAAGGATGTTCTGAGCACCTGCTTCTGGTTGCTAACAATGTGGGGGTACGTCCGCTATGTTGAGCAACCAAGTGGCTGGCGATATTTGTTGGCCTTGGGACTATACACCTTGGGTCTGATGGCCAAACCGATGGTGGTCACGTTGCCATTCGTGTTACTGCTGCTGGATTACTGGCCGTTAGGCCGGACGCGATGGGCGAAATCCGCGGCCATTGAGAATGTCTCGACGCCTCCAAGTCAATTGATCAAAGAAAAGCTCCCGTTTCTCGCGCTGGGGGCCGTGTCGGGCGCGTTGACCTATTGGGCGCAGCGTGGCGGCGGCGCGATGGCGTCGCTGGTCGGTGTGCCCATGGGAATGAGGATTGCCAACGCTTTGCTCTCTTATGTGGGCTACATAAGCAAGACGTTTTGGCCGGTGGGATTGGCTGTTTTCTATCCGCTTCCTGCCGGGTTATCAATGGCAGCCGTAATAATCGCAGGTGTTGGACTGGTCGGGATAACGGCGGCAGTGATTTGGTGGGCGCGGCGTGGACCATGGTTTGTCACCGGCTGGTTTTGGTACCTGGGAACCTTGGTGCCGGTGATTGGGTTGGTGCGGGTCGGCGCACAGTCGATGGCTGATCGCTATACGTATGTTCCCTCGATTGGGTTGTTTATCCTGCTGTGTTGGAGTGTGCCGGGCCGGGCGATGAAGCGGCAGAGCATGAAAGTGATCACGTGTGTGGCGGCGGGGGCGGCGCTTGCGGTCTGCATGGCGCTGTCCAGGGTTCAAGTGCGGTACTGGAAGGACAGTGAGACACTGTTTCGCCATGCCCTGGACGTAACCCGGGATAATTGGCTGGCGCACAACAGCCTCGGGAATGCCTTGATGGAATCGGGCAGGTTGCCGGAAGCAATCGAGCATTTGGAGCAGGCGCTGCGGATCGATCCGGACTACGCCCAGGCGCACAACAATCTCGGGAATGCCTTGATGGGATCGGGCAGGTTGCCGGAAGCAATCGAGCATTTGGAGCAGGCGCTACGGATCAATCCGGATTCCGCCGAAGCGCACTGCAGCCTGGGGGCCGCCTTGGAACGAGCCGGCAGACTCCAGGACGCCATCGGACACTACGAGCAGGCGCTACGGATCAAGCCCGATCTCGCCGAGGCGCATTACAATCTGGGGACCGCCTTGGGGCGCGTGGGCAGGGTTGGGGAAGCGATCGAGCATTTGGAGCAGGCGTTGCGGATCAAGCCGGATTACGCCGAGGCACACACCAACCTGGGGATCACCTTGGGCCAGGCGGGCCGGATACCGGAAGCGATCGAGCATTTGGAGCGGGCGCTGCGGATCAAGCCCGATCTCACCCCAGCGAAGAACGCACTCGCACGACTGCAAGCTCGCCAGTAACTGGCAACCATCGGAAGCTCAACCGTATCCGGCTGAATACATGAAAGCGCGCCTCCGGGCGGAGCAATGTCCGCCTCGCGCTTATAATCGCACTGGTTGGATAACCAGAACAGAGGCACGCACCAGAGAGTATATCAGTTTTGACAGTCACAAGTACTACAGCTTGATGGAACGAGAAGATATCCAAACGCAGGTGGCTCGCCAACGACGCATCGAGCATGCGCCCGACGCGATCCGCGCCGCCCTGCGTGGCTGCGAAGCCGACACGCCGGTGGCTGTCGAAGCCACGGGCAACTGGTATTGGATCGTCAGCGAGATCGAGCAGGCGGGTCGCCCGTTGCTGGTGCACCCGCGCAAGGCCAAGCTGATGATGGGCATGATCAACAAGACCGACAAGCTCGATGTGCACGGTCTCAATCGCCTGCAGCGCAACGGCACCTTGCCCACCGTGTGGATTCCGCCCGCCGACCTGCGCGATCTGCGCGAGTTAACCCGCACCCGCCTGATGCTGAGCGCGTAGCGCACACGCTTGAAGAACCGTCTGACGGCTACGCTGGCCAAGTACGGCCGCCAGCACAGCGAGTTCACCGACGCCTATGGGCCGCGAGCCCGTACGGAATTGCGCCAGCGCCTGGAAGTGTTGCCGACGCAGACCCGCTTTGTCAGCGAGCTGTTGTGGCAGCAATTGGACTTCGTCCAGCAGCAGATCCAGACCATCGAGCAGCGACTCCAACAGTTGGTGCAGATCACGCCCGAGATGCAGTTGCTGCAGACGCTGCCCGGCATCGGTGTCATCCTGGCCGCCACCATCGCGCTGGAACTCGGCCAGATCGACCGCTTTGCCAGCGCGGCGCATCTGGCCGGTTACGCCGGCACCACCCCGCGGGTCCATGCCAGCGGGGACAAAACCCGTTTCGGAGCGCTGCGCACCGATGTCAACCAATACCTGAAGTGGGCCTTTGCCGAAGCGGGCAACAGCGTGGCGCTGTATCATCAGCGCCGCCCCCAACGCCATGTCAGCCAGTTGTATCGGCGCGTGCGGCTGCACAAGGGCCATGGCAAAACCATTGGCGCCATCGCCCGCCACCTGGCCGAGGCGACGTTCTACGTGTGGAGTCGGCGGGAAGCGTATCGCGAGCCGACAGGAGGCCGATCCAAGGCAGTGTAAGCGTGACTCCCTCATGAGCCGCCCCGGCGGACTCGACGGCTGAATGCGACACACTGCTGGAACAAATCCATGCCCCAATGAGGCCGAAGAGATGACTGGGAACGACCCGAACAACAAACAGCGATACGTGTTGACAAAGCGCGCTTTCAGAGATGACGGAGGACGTCTGGCTTCCAACCCGGGCCTCTTCCCAGCCACCCGCTGGTTGGTAAAAGAAAAGCGCTGGCGCCTCCCGCTATCGGGAAGCGCCAGCGCTGGTTATTTCGATGCCGTGTTACGGCAGGATCACGCGGACGCGGTAGTACAGATCCGTGACGCCGCTGGTCGCGCGCCCAATATCCGTCATGTTGGTGACAGTACCGAGCCCCGTCCCTCCACTTGCATCAAGGGTGAGACCAACACCAAGGATGTTAGTCACACCGGCGCTCGCGAAGCCGGCCGACGAGTAACTTCCGTTGGCGGTGCCGGTGGTGTATTCCAGCACGTTTGTGCGGACGCTGGGGCCACCCGGATAATTCGTGTTGCCGCTGGCGCCGAGATATGTAACCTTCACGTTCGCGCCCGACTTCGCGACGCTAATGACGTGCAGGTACGCCGCCGCGTTCGTGGGGCTGAAGCCCGCCATGAACTTGTTGGTGTTGCTCATGCCGTCGCCCGTGTAGGAAGCATTCCCACCAGTTAACGTGCCGCTGAGGCCGTAGAACGACCCCCACTGCGCGAATGTGTAGGATGGCGGCGGCGACACCGTCACGCTGCACGACTGACTGCCCGTGCAGCCGGTGACCTGGTCCGTCGCCGTGACTGTAAACGTGTACGTGCCCGCCACCGGGGACGAACCGGACAGAACGCCCGCCGATGACAAACTCAGGCCCGAGCCCGCCAAACCCGCATCTGCGGCGTAGGTGTACGACCCACTTCCACCGCTGGCCGAAACCGACTGGCTGTAGGCCACGCCCACTGTCCCGCCGGGCAGGGTCGATGGCGTCACGGAGATCGTCGGGCAATCCACGTTCAACGTGTAGGCCACGGTGCCCGTGCAACTGCTGGCGTCCACCGCCTGAACCGTAAAGCTGTACCCTTGCGCCACGTCGTCAGGCGTGCCGGAGAGCGTGCCCGCTGACGGGTCCACACTCAGGCCGCTGGGCAGCGCACCCGCCGATACGGTGTAGGTGTATGGCGCAGTTCCACCGGTGGCCGAGATCGTCTGGCTGTAGGACTGGTTATCCGTTGCGTCCGACAACGCGCCGTCGGCTGGTGACAATGTAATGGTCGCGCACGATGACGCCGGGTTGAGCCAGTTGTACACGCTCGCATAGTTCGTGGAAGCAGCGAGCTTGGATATCATGTAGCCCGGCTGTACTGAATCGGGGCAGGAACTATACTGGCCGACGATCACGCTCTGCCAACCCTGTGCGCTGTCACCGGGGCAATAACTGCAACCGGCCCCAATGCTCCACACGGCCGGGGTCTGAGCCATCATGGTCGCGAAGTCGCTGGTGCCCGGGTTCACGAACACCCACGCGTTGGAATTAACAAAGTCAGCCACTATGAACACCTGATACTGCGTGTTGTAGTTGTATTTTTGGTTGCCGACTGTCCCGCCGCCGGTTTGATAGGCGTTGAGCTCGCTGGTCCACACGTACTGACCGCCGCCGACGTCTTCGATGCCGTCGTCGGACCAGGTCAGGAACGAGGTGCCCATTCCGAAGACGTAGTTCGGCTTCGGGCTGCCATTTGTAAAGGTCATCGACATACCCAAAATGGCGTACGTTGCCGGATCAAGATTCGTCAGCGTCGAGCCCGCAACGTACTTATACGGTTGCTGTGATGAACCGCTGGCATTCACACAGCCACCCGGTACCGCGTAGTACAAGTTGGTGTCGCCGCCGCCGAAGAAGCTGTTGGTGATTTGAACCGGATTGTTATTCTGAAGATTCCCAGCCCAATTGTATTGACCGACAACGTTGCCCGCCTGGTATGTGCTGAAGTCATCGAAGACGCCGAATCCGACCTGCAGATCGATCTTGGGCTGGGTCGCGATTGCACTGTTAGCGGTGGCGTTGGTGATCACGAGCTGGTCCTCATAGGTACCGATACTCGTCAAGCTATTGGCGTTGGCGTTAATTGATATCGTGAGGTTCTGAGTTCCGTAGCCACCCACGCTGCCACTGGTGGGGCTGACACTGGCCCAAGCGCCGTTTGTCAGGTACGCGATATAGTTCAGTGAGTTGGGTGTCGCGTTGGACAATGCGTAGACAATGCTGGATGGTGTAAACGGTCCGCCTGGATTACCAGCCGAAATATAGTTGGTGGTTGGGATAACGTAGAACGCGTCAACAACCAGTGTGGCCAAACGTCCGACAAAGGCACTGCCGCCCGTGAGACCGGGTTTGAACACCACATTGCCCGTATACGTCTGTCCGCCATTTTGGCTGGCGGCATTCGCGTTCGGTGTCAGGGTGACCGTGGTGCTGGCACCGGCGGCCAGTGTGCCGCTCGATGGGGTGGCGGTCAGCCAGTTGACACCCGCAAAGCCCACGTTAAAATTCGTGGTGCTTGAGCCAAGGTTGGCCACCGAGTAACTGACGCCAGCCACCGGCTGGATTGTGCCGTTTGCAGGCCCACGGAAATACGGACCGTATGGCGGCCCGACGGTGAGATTGAACGCACTGGAGCTCATCGTGCCCGACTCGCCTGCCGTCGGCGGGACAATCGCGATGCCGCGGGTATTAAGCAGTGAGTAACTCCCACCACTAGGAACGTAGGCAGGCGTGGAGAGCGCAGTGTCGAAGACATTGCCTCCGAACCCGGACGTATCCGTGTATGTATACAGCGTGTTATTGGTTCCTTCCGTAATGTACAAAGCGACATTCTGCCCGCTCTTGTATCCCGTCACCGCGTATGCATCCTCCGCCCCAATCTCGCCGTAGTAGGTCCAGACGCCGTTGGTGTAGCAATATTTCAAAAGGCCGCCACCACGGTTTAGACTCTCACCCGGAAAGTTGGTCTGGCTGTCAGCAAGGTAGAGTGTGTCGGGCGCTCCCCCGTTGAGACTGAACATCACGAAGCCCTCTGCGGAGCCCGGACCCACAGAGCTAATAGGCACAAAATTCGTGGGAATAGAAACAACTGGCAGTCCTCCGCCGAGCGGGTTCACCAAAGCGCTCGTGTTTGTCGGAGTCATAAACTTTGTGTTGTTGGCGACGTAGAGTGTAGAGCCGAAGATACCCACTGACCGCGGGGGATACAGTGAAGCGTTCGCGCAGACCTGCGTCTCCAGCATCGATCCCCGCGTCGTATACCTGACACTGTCGGCAGAGTTTTCGGAGCCCACCACCCAGATGTTGGTGCCTTCGAGGCTCGCCGCAGCGCGGATGTCGTCGCCATCTTCGCTTCTGTTTGTCAGGGTCGTTTGCGTGTAGATGTGGCCGGCTTGATCGACCAACCCCACCACACGAGGAATATCTTCTTCAGTAACCGCGTTTGTGGTATACGAACTTGAGAAAGTTTGATTTGTGGATACCTTGAGGATTCCGAGAATGCTGTTGGTAAGCTGTCCGAGTGTTCCCCCATACCCGCCCAAGAGAAGGAAGCGTCCGTCCTGGGACAGGGTCAGAAAGCCTGCTTGCGTTCCAGGGGGAGCGCAAACCAGCGGGGCCTGGTTACCGACCCACTTGGTCGGCATCGGAATCGATTGCACCACCGGGGCGGGAGTTGACCCCCCCCAGTACGTCGCTATGGAGCTCGTCGAGTACTCATCCAAGAAGACGGTCTGGCCCCAATTTGTCACGGGTTGCGTCCCATCGCCGAAGCGGACGACAACGATGTTGCCTGGCGTAAGGGCACTCGCAAACACGCTTGTTCCCAACGCCAATGCAGCCAGCACTATTACCAGGCTAAATATTCTCTTCATTTCCTTACCCTCATCCTTTCCCGTCGCTACTCTGGTTGTTTCATTTGTTAAATCTTGATTCCCAAACTTTTCCGCAAATTACCGCCATCGTTTCCTCGCACACACCTTTTTGACCGATTGTTAAGCTTCCGCAATATTCGTGCCATATCTCCCGGTTATCCGCATCGTTCAGTTACCACTCGTGCCCGCGTTGATAAAGGGCCACCAGTGATACGGTACGACGGCTTTCCAGTCGCCATTGACTCCACTCTGATCCCACTGGATTTGGCCAAGAGGAGTTGGACACGGCCCCATGGCACTATTGCCACTCC
>PLTX01000006.1 GCA_003164675.1 Verrucomicrobiota bacterium
ATTTCGCGCATCATCCGACGGCGATTGCCGAGACGATCCGCGCGATTCGGGAGAAATATCCGCGACGGCGGTTGTGGGCGCTGTTCGAACCGCGGAGCAATACGACGCGACGCAATGTATTTCAGCGTGAACTGGCCGAATCGCTCTCGTTGGCCGATGGCGTGTTCATTTCCCGCGTGGACCGATTGCAGGAACTGGGCGAGAACGAGCGATTGAACCCCGAGGCGATCATCAAACAGCTGCGCAGCCAGGGACGGGTTGCGGAGTATTCGCCCAGCGCCGACGAGATCGTCAACCGGCTGGTCCCCAATCTCCATGAGCACGATGTGGTTGCGGTCTTTTCCAACGGGAAATTCGATGGGATCCACGACAAGCTTTTGACGCGGCTGCGCCAAGGGGCTTGATTTCCAAGCGTCCTTCGGTATTCTGACTCTTGAGTTCTGCCTTTGTGCGGCCCCATCGTCTAGAGGCCTAGGACATCAGATTCTCAATCTGGGTACACGGGTTCGAATCCCGTTGGGGCCGCCACCTATCTTTGTATGCTTTTGAAGCTCAGTCGGATGGAGCGCAATTCTCACGGATCACGCGAGATGCGCGTTTCGGCGGCCTTCGGTTGGTGTCGGTCGTAGTCGGTGGGTTGGGGGCCGTATTGGTATGAAACTGGTATAGGGGCCGTACTGCTGGTGGGAAAAGTTGGGGTGGGAGTGGTCCGGAGGTGAGCTTTGGTGAGGTTGGCTGGGGCGGCGGCGGGTGCGGGCTGTCGAGGGCCGCAATTCCAGGTGGGGGGGCAAAGCTGGGGTTGCAGGCAGCCTTGTCGCGTCGCTCAGGATTGTCAACGCTCTTTCATTGGCGGTAGACTGGCCTCGTGAGCGAAGAGAAGCTAGGAGACCTAATGGGTACACCTCGCCAACGGCAACAAGCCATCGTGATCTGCGTATGTCTGGCGGTGTTGATTACCGCCGTGTACTGGCCGGTGTTGCATGCTGGGTTCCTCACCTACGATGACGACCTGTATGTGACCGCGAACCCGCATGTGCTGGGGGGATTGACCATTCGGGACGTAATGTGGGCGTTCACCGCATATCACGCAGCGAACTGGCATCCGCTGACGTGGCTGTCGCACGCGCTGGACTGCGAATGCTTCGGGAGGAACGCCGGCGGACATCATGCGGTGAGTGTGTTGTTGCACGTGGCGAACACGGTGCTGTTGTTCTGGGTGTTGCGGCGGATGACGGGGGCGACGTGGTGGAGCGCGGGGGTGGCGGCGTTGTTTGGGGTGCATCCGTTGGATGTGGAGTCGGTGGCCTGGGTGGCCGAGCGGAAGACAGTGTTGAGCGGGTTGTTCTGGATGTTGGCGATGTGGGGGTACGTGCGGTATGTGGAGCGGCCAACGCGGGGGCGGTATGCGGCGGTGGTTGGGTGGTACGCGATGGGATTGATGGCGAAGCCGATGGTGGTGACGCTACCATTTGTGCTGCTGCTGCTGGATTATTGGCCGCTGGGGAGGACGCGGTGGGTTCCGTCAGTTGTTGGTAATAACGCTCCGTTGCGCTTCGGCGAGTTGGTCAGGGAGAAGCTTCCGTTTTTCGCGCTGGCAGCGGTGTCGTGTGGGGTGACCATCTGGGCGCAGCACAGTGCAGGGGCAATCAATTCATTGGAGCGGCTGTCGTTGGGGGCGCGGATGGCCAACGCGGTGGTGTCGTATGTGCGGTACATGGAGAAGGCCGTGTGGCCGAGTGGGCTGGCGGTTTTTTATCCATTTCGGGTGTGGCGGCCGAGGGCGGTGATCGTGGCGGGGGCGATCTTGGCGGCGGTGTCATGCACGGTGATTCGGAAAGCGCGGCGCCAACCGCATCTGGCCGTGGGGTGGTTCTGGTTTTTGGGGGCGTTGGTGCCGGCGATTGGATTGGTGCAGGTCGGGAGCCAGTCCATGGCGGACCGGTATACGTATCTGCCGTTGATTGGGTTATTCATCATGCTGTGCTGGAGCGTGCCGTCCCGCGCGATGGAGCGGTGGCACCTGAAAGCGATTACATGCGTTGCTGCGGCGGCAGTGCTGGCGGTGTGTGCGGCGCTGTCCAGAGTTCAGGTCGAGTACTGGAGGGACTCTGAGACACTGTTTCGGCGCGCTCTGGATGTGACCCGGGATAATTGGGTGGCGCACGACGGTTTGGGTGTTGTTTTGGAGCAGACGGGCAGAATCTCGGAAGCGATCGGGCACTTGGAACAGGCGCTGCGGATCAAGCCCGATTTCGCGGAGGCGCACTGCAATTTGGGGATCGCCTTGGGACAGGCGGGCCGGATACCAGAAGCGATCGGGCACTTGGAACAGGCGCTGCGGATCAAGCCCGATTTCGCGGAGGCGCATTACAACCTCGGGGTTGCCTTGATGGCATCGGGCAGGATCCCGGAAGCCATCGAGCACTACCAGCAGGCGCTACGGATCAAGCCCGATTATGCCGAGGCGCACTACAACCTCGGGGTTGCCTTGGGACAGGCGGGCCGGATACCAGAAGCGATCGGGCATTTGGAGCAGGCGCTGCGCATTAGAGCGTGTTTGAAAAAGTGATT
>PLTX01000071.1 GCA_003164675.1 Verrucomicrobiota bacterium
AAGTGGTACGCCCGGAGAGATTTGAACTCTCAACCTTTGGCTCCGGAGGCCAACGCTCTATCCAATTGAGCTACGGGCGCACATGTGCAACGCATGGTAGCTTACCCGTGCGCGACCCGAGGTTCAATCCCGAAAGCGACGACCCGCACGCGGAGAAATTGCTTGCCTCCACATTGGCCCCCGCCCATTCTAGCGGGGCATGAAACGCGTCGACGGTCGCCGTCCGAATCAGCTTCGTCCCGTAGAAATCCATCCGCACTACGTCAAGCAGCCGGCCGGTTCGGCGTTGATTGAGATGGGGGACACGCGCGTGCTGTGCGCCGCATCGATCGAAGAGGGCGTGCCGCGGTGGATGCGCGAGCAGCGCGTGACCGGGGGCTGGATCACCGCCGAGTATTCGATGCTGCCCTATGCCACCGCGCCGCGCAAACCGCGGGAAGTGACACGCGGCCGCGTCGAGGGCCGGACGCAGGAAATTCAGCGGCTCGTGGGGCGCGCGCTGCGTTCGGTCACGGATATCGAGAAGCTGGGGGAACGGACGATCTGGATTGATTGCGACGTGTTGCAGGCGGATGGCGGGACGCGGACGGCATCGATCACCGGCGCGTATATAGCGGTGATGCTGGCCATGAACAAACTTCAGGGCGAAGGCATTCTGAAGGAATGCCCCATCAAATCCGCCGTGGCGGCGATCAGCGTCGGACTGCTCGACGGCGTCCCGTTGTTGGATTTGTGCTACGAAGAGGACGCGAAGGCAGCCGTCGACATGAACGTGGTGATGACGGACGAAGGCCAGTTCGTGGAAGTTCAGGGAACGGGCGAGGACGTGCCGTTTACGCAACGGCAGATGACGGCGATGCTCAAGCTGGCGCGCGAAGGGATCGCGGAATTGATGGCGATCCAGAAGAAAGTGTTGCGTTGAAAACAAAAGGCGCACACTCGTGCGCCTCTGCGGATGTATTTGGAAGCCGCGCTTTAGCCGATGTACGACGCGAGTTTCTTTTCGAGGTCCTTCTTGCCGGTCATGCCGACGATCGTCTCTTTGACCTGGCCGCCCTTGAACAGTAGAAGCGTGGGGATCGCCCGGATGCCGAACCGCGTGGCCAACTCCTGATTGTCGTCCACGTTGACCTTGGCGACCTTGATCTGGCCGACCTTTTCCTCGGCAATTTCGTCGAGCAACGGCGCAAGCATTTTGCATGGGCCGCACCATTCCGCCCAGAAATCGACCAACACGGGTGTGGCTGATTTATCGACTTCCTGCTCGAAATTGCCTGCCGAAAGCGTCACAACATGCGAATTCGCCATGGGATATTTCCAATACGTTCCAAAATTTTGGATGCAGAGAAGGCCGAATTAGATTCGATCGAATCAACCGAATGCGATGTACGCCAAATAGCCGGCCACCGCAAGCGACAGGACAACGGCCGCAATCAATAAACCAGCTTCGGCGCCACTGGGCGCACCGGCGCCGACGGGAGCGGGCCTGACAGCAGGCTTGGCGCCCTTACCGGCCGGAGACGCAATGGGCGTAGCGGCGGCTTCGGGAGTTGGAGATCCGTCTTCTTCGCGTCGCAATTTGACTAACGGACGAGCGGCATCCGCAGCGATCGGTTTGGCGGCAACGACCTGTACCCGCGAGGTGTCCTTCTTCGGCCTGGGCACCTCGGCTGGACGGCCCATGACCGCCGTTTCCTTTTTGGCTTCTTCTTCGGGATTGGCGGGAGAACCCGGGGGTTTGGGCTTGGCCGTCGGTGGCGGAGCGCCGGAACCGGGGGCGCCACGGCCCGTTATGCCGGGAGGCAAATTGATGCGAACGGTGTCTTTTTTCGATTCTTCTGCGGGTCTATTTTGCTCTGGAATCTCGTCAGCCATGGGATAAATCCTCCAACAACTTGGGTAAACATACGCGCCCAGCCGCCGCACTGTCAATCGGTTTCTCCCGTGGGCAGTGGCAGCGATGACGGGAGTCACGAGACAACGCCACTTGGTGGGAGAAGGCGGGAGGTAGAAGCCGGAGAGCGTAGAGCGGAAGGGCGAGCCACAAATTCACACGGATGGGCTGTGTGCCGCCGTAGAGCGAACGCGGGCTTCGCCACGAATGGTCACCACCCTTCGACTTCACTCAGGGCAAGCTCCGGGCACCTCGACCTCGTAAGCACTTAGATTGCGTCCTACGCCTTCTTGGGGCAGCAGTGGAGGATGTCGTAGGGCTTGACGTCTTTGAGGGTCGGGCCGCTGACGAGATAGATGATGTCGGTCAACCGCTCGACGCTGCGATGGTAATCCCAGCGGAGCATGGCGGTGTGTTGGACGACAAAGCGCGGGTCGTCGTCGCGGAAGCAGGACACGCAACTCGGGTCGGGCAGGCCGACGAGGAATTCCTCGGCGTTGAGGTTGTGCGAGGTGGTGTTGTAGAAATCCTCGAACAGGATGAACGACGCGCTGAAGGAGTGGTCGACGTAGCTGATGGCCTGGGTCACGCCTTCTTCGTTGCGCAGGCCGCGCGGCGCGACGGGCTGGATGCCGTACAGATTGTCGATCAGGTCTTCCATGATGTCGTCGAGCGACTCGCGGGACCAGTTCTTCAACCGCTCGGAGTTCACGCCGTAGGTGAACACGGCGCCTTGAATGACGGCGCCGATGGAGATGCCGGGCCACAACGGCATGCGGTGCGGCGGCAGGCTGTGCGAGGCAGCGCGGAACACTTTCGGGAACAGGAGCGGCTTGATGAGTTTGTAATTGCGCAGATCGGGCACATCGTCGCCGCAATAATCGAGCAGATTGATGTGCGATTCGATCAACTCGTCCATCCGGTGCGGATCGAGCAGATAATGATGATACAGATGCTCAAGCAACACGGTCTGACCATCGGCGAGGGTCAAGGCCAGTCCCTCGGGCGGGCGGACATCGAGTTGCGGGCGATGGCGCTTGAGCAGGCTGAAATAGTAATTCGTGAAACTGGCGGCATCGAGGTGCGGATCATCGTGCAGTTCCAGCGAATTGACGATTCCTTCCAGGTCGTCGTCGTCGACGCCGGCATCGCTGCTGCGGCAGCGGTAGAGGCAGCGGACCTGGACACGGCCGCGGGTAAAGATCCAGGCGCGGGTGTGACCAAAATCGGCGAGGTGCTCCTCGTCCGGGAGTTCGACCCGGGTAAAGGTCATGTAGGCGTGCGCCGAGCCGTTGCGCGAGCCGCGTTGAATGAGCGGATAATCGATGTCGGGCCACGTGCGCTTCTCGCATTCGATGAGCGATTGCAGGGCGCGCTCGGGTTGCATGGCCTCCGGGGCTGGCTTCTCAAATTGGCAGGCTTCCACTTTCAGGTACCCGCCGGTGGTCAAACTGGCGAGGCTGACGTGGGGGGAACCTTCATGTGTCAGAGGCAGCCACCCTTCGGGGTAGCTGATCGTGTAGCTCTTCTCGGGATCGCTGTACTCTGGCATGACACACCCATAGAGCAGCCGCCTTGCCAAGGATTTGGCTGCCACGTGGGCAACCCCACGACCCCAGCAGCCGCACCGGAGGGGTCGGGCAGACAGAATTGAACATCCGAGTTGCTGATGTGAGACGCCGGCGTCCGCCGATCAGGGCTGGCGACGGGTTTTGAGAGTTGATTCGGTTGGAGGGTTTGCGTAGGCTGGCAGCACCATGAGCAAGGTGATTCACGGAAAGGCGTATGTTGTGCGGGACAATATCGATACCGACCAGATCATCCCGGCGCAATATCTGACCCTCGTCCCCACGATTCCGGAAGAATACGAGAAACTCGGCGGCTACGCGTTGTGCGGCCTGCCGAAGGACCAGTATCCAACCCGGTACATTCCCGAGGGGCAAACCAAGGGGCCGTACACAATTGTCATTGCCGGGCGCAATTTCGGCTGTGGTAGTTCGCGCGAGCATGCCCCGATTGCCCTGGGGGCGGCGGGATGCGAGGCGGTGGTGGCAGAAAGCTTTGCGCGGATCTTCTTTCGCAACAGCGTGGCCACGGGCGAACTTTATCCCGTGGAATCAACAACGCGAATATGCGAAACGATCCGGACCGGCGACGAAATCGAACTCGATCTGGACGCAAACACGCTCAAGATTCTCAAATCCTCGAAAGTTTTCGCAACCAAATCACTCGGGGACGCGCGGCCCGTGATCGATGCGGGTGGGCTTTTCGATTTTGCCCGCCAGAGCGGTATGATTCAGGCGCAGGGCAATCATTCGAAAGCGACCGGGGAATTGGCGGCCAAAGAACCGGCGGACGATTAGATTGGTCTCGGCCACACGGTAGGTGCATTCCACGGTCGGCCTACATCCGGCTGGCAAAAAGGCTGTTGACTCACAAACGGTAGCTCGGACACACTGGGCATCAGAGAGGAGAGGCACGCGACCTTGCAAGGCTTCAAGCTCGTCGTTCTAGCGGCTTTTCTGGTCGTCAGCTCGCTGTTTGCATCGGAAGTGAAGCTGAAGAACGGCAAGGTGTATTCTGACGTGACAATTCTGGGGCGGGATGACCAGGGTGTCGAGATTGCCGTGCCCCACGGAAAAATCAAGTTGCCTCTGGACAAGGTTGAGAGCATTGACGGCGTCACGATCCCGCAGACTGAGCCCGCCGCGAATTCCCTTCCCGGACCCATGGCGCTTGTGTACGTGCATCGCTGGTCGATGGATGTTTTTCTGTTGGTCATGGGACTGATGGCAATGGGGTGGATTGGAGTATTGATTTGGGTGCAACACGATGTCAAAGGGATGCCGGAAGAAATCAAACGTACGAATGCGGACGTGCTGCTTCTCCCGGTCCTTGGATTTGTGATGTATCTGGTCGAGCGCCAGCGTCGGCTGCGCGAGGGGGAAGCTCCGAGGACGCTCACCGGCCGCGTAGCCGGGCTGGCGCCCGGCGAGGCCCCCAAGAAGCGAGGGCTGTTTGGCGGGCGGACGAAGATTGCCGCCAACCTCGGGGCCAGAAAGCGCCGGGTGGGCATGGAGTTTTTGGACGTGGACGGCAACGAGATCCAGGTCCGCAAGGACATGCCGGAAATGACCGGCATCGAGGCGGCGCGGGAAGTGTTGCAAGACGCCATGAGCGAACGGGCCAGTGACATTCACCTGGAACCGCAGGCCGACGGTTGCCGGGTGCGGTTTCGAGTCGATGGCGCGTTGCAGGAGCGGCTGATATTTACCCGGGCGGACGGGCTGCGCGTGGTCGCGGCGCTCAAGACGCTGGCGCAGATCGACGTGGCGGAAAAACGGCGGGCGCAAGACGGTCGGTTTCGCGTGCGCACCGAGGGTGGTGAAGTGGATTTCCGCGCGGCCACCGCCAGTGCCATTCACGGGGAGAAGATGGTGCTGCGTATTCTCGACCGCAAGACCGGGGTGATGGGTCTGGGGGACCTCGGCATGCGCAAGGACATGATGGAACGGTTCGATCGAGTCATTCACTCACGCAGCGGTATTATCCTGGCCGCCGGGCCAACGGGTTCGGGTAAAACCTCGACCTTGTACGCCGCGCTCAGCCGGCTCGACCGCAAGCGGTTGAACATTATGAGTATCGAGGACCCCGTGGAATATGAGCTGGAGGGAGCGACGCAGATTCCGGTCAATGTGAAAGCCGGTGTCACGTATGAGGCCGGACTGCGATCAATCATGCGGCAGGATCCCGACGTGATTTTTGTGGGTGAAATGCGCGACGCCGAGGCGGCCAAGATCGCGATTCGCGCGGCCTTGACGGGTCACCTGGTATTCAGCTCGCTGCATGCGAAGAATGCGGTGGGGACGATTATGCGGTTGGAAGAGATTGGGGTGGAGCACTATCAGGTTTCCTCGGCGCTGTTGATGGTCCTGGCCCAGCGCCTGGTGCGCGTGCTTTGCAGGGAATGCCGCGAGGCCTATGAGGCGACGGGGACGGAGTTGAGTGAGATTGGTCTGGCACTGGAGCCGGGACGCCGCATCTATCGCGCGGTGGGATGCGAGACCTGCGATAGCATCGGGTACCGGGGGCGCACCGGGATTTTCGAATTACTCGTGCTGGACGAGGAATTGCGGAAAGCCGTGAATGAAGGCGCCAACGAACAGGTGTTGGCGGAAATGGCCGCCCGCAAGGGTCTCCGTCCGTATCGCGAAGACGGGGTGGAGAAAATCCTGAGTGGGATCACCTCGGTGGAGGAAGTGATCCGGGCGAGCTAACCATGGTGGAAGTCATTCTGAGTATCTTGGCGTTGGCGCTGATCCTGTCGCTGGCATGGGGCGGCACATGGTTCGGCGTGTTTTACGAACTGACCAGCTCGCTTCTGTTGTTTTTCGCGATGATGGTGACGATGCGGTACTGGTATGAGGCGACGCAATGGGTCGAATCGCTGATGCCAGGGGCGGGCGCGTACGGCGCGTTTGGCGCGTACTGGGCAGTGTTTCTGGTGGGGTGCCTGCCGCTGATTCTGGTGCTGAACCAGGTCACGCAACAAGCCGTGCCCCGTTACCCGCGGATTGTTGACGCGGTGTTGGGTTTCGTGTTCGGCCTGATCTCCTCTACGATCCTGGTGTGTTGCGTCATGACGAGCCTCTCGGTGATCGTTCCCAAGATTTGGGAACCCTACAATCCCGACGCGTTGACGGTGTCGTTTGACCGGTTCCCGATTGTGGCGTATCAGCGAATTGAGGAACGATGTCTTGGCATCCAGAAGACCGATCCGGGGCATACGCGGTTCCCGACGTTTGAGAAGGTGAACGCGGACGACTTCCAGAAGTATTGGAAATAGCCCACTCGCGATTGTCAGGAGCGCGTGAACAGGCGCGACACGCCCCAGAGCCCGAGCAGTGCGACGCCGGCAACAATGATCCAGTTTCTGCCAAACCAGTCCCCCATCTGCTCGATAACCGTCGGTGGTGGTGGCAGCGGCGGCGGCGCGGGGGCGTTCGTCTTCGGTGGTGGTGGCGTCTCTTTCACCACCTCGATGACGGGATAAGCCGCTGCGAACAGATCCTGATTTTGGCGGATTTGTCTCAGTTGGTGAATCGTATTGTCGAGCTGTTCCTGAATCGCAAACTGGCGGTTTTGCTCTTCATTGTACTGCTTCTCCGCGCGGAGATAGTCCGCACTGGCCTGGCTGGATATCGCGCTGTCGCCCAGGGCTCTCGATTGCGTACTCATGCTCTTGCCGCGAGCCTGGTCATAGTTGGCCTGGGCTCGAGATCGTGTCTCAGAAAGGCGGGTAACCCTCTCCTTGGTTGCTTCGAGGTCCTTGGTGAGTTGTTCCTGCGCGGTTTCAAGGCTGCTGATCCACAAGCGATATACATCGACCTGCAGACGCCGGCTTTCGACAACGAGCAACGCCGGCTGTGCCGCATTGTAATAGGGCGCGAGCTTTTCGGTGGCAGCCTCAAATTGGCCTTGCGCCATCAACGCCCGGGCATCCTGAATAATTCGCTGGGTGTGCTCGATTTCGGCGAGTTTGTTCACCTCGGCGGCGGTCATCCATTGCCCGTGGTATCTGACCTGTCCCAACGCGACCTTGTCCCGTTCCTCCTGCCACTCGGCAAGTCGGTTGGTGACCGCGGCGGCTTCCAGCGTGCGGGGGTACTGCGTCAGGAAATGCCGGAAGCCATCGTCAATCGCGCTGTCGTAGTAGGACAGGGGATACGAGTTCTGTGGATCAAGCTGGTACTTGCCGAGATCATGGTAGGCAATCGTCGCCAGGCGCTGGTTGCGGTCGACGGCGCCCAGGTGCGAAATGGATGCAATGTCGCTCTTATCGACCCGGTCCTTGCGGGTGATGGTGCCGTTGGCGAACTGCGCCTCGATGGTGATCCGCTGGTTGTCCTCGAGAAGAACCGGCCCTTCGAGCGCGCGACCGTCTTTGAGCTTGATGGTAACGTAATCGCTGACGTTGGAATCGGTTGTTTGGCCGAAAGCAACCGACGCGACGCGCATGCCGAACAGAGCCAAGACCGAAATCAGAATTCGGACGACGTTGCCGCGCAGAATCGATGTCATGGGCATCCGGTCCTCCTGGATCGTGGTCATGCTACGTCGGAGGCTGCGGTTTCTGCAATGACAAAAGCGGCGAGGCGGTATTGGCGAACGAGGGGAGCCCCCCGTTTCATCCCTTTATCACCCGAGACAGCAAGAACAGGAGCACGAGCAGGCCCACCGCCATGAAGACCCAATTGTTCTTCGCCCAGGCTGCGGTGCCGACGAGCACATCGGGGGATTTGGTGGTGGTCGGTGGCGAAGCCGCCGTCTGGGTTTTGGTGGCAACGGCGCTGCCGCCGCCGGCAACTATTCCCCATTTGGCTTCATCAGTCGACGCCCGCGACCGCAACGCTGCGAGTTTCTGGACCACGTCGTCCAACTGGCTCCGGGTCTGATTGAGACAGCTCTGGGCCTGGGCAAAATCGCCACGGGCCGCGTTGACGGCGGTCTGGTTCTGGACGAAGGACTGGGAATCGCCCCCCAGCGCCCGATAGGAGGAGGTGAGTGGCGCGGCCTTTCCGAAAGACTGCGCGTTGCCGGGAGTCTGCTTCAGCGACCCCTCCGCCGTGTTGGCCGCTTGTTGTGCCCGACCCACCCACTGTTGCGCGGAAGCAACGTCGGTTTCCAATTGCTGCCGCTGACGGTCGAGCGAGGCGATGGTCTGTTGAAATGCGGAGGCCAGCAGCGTTCGGGCTTGAGAAACAAGGTCGGGTTGTGCGGACATGGAGAGGACGATCTCCAGTTGACGGAGGGCGGTTTCGAGCCGGCCCTGGGAAATCAGCCGGCGGCTTTGTTGCAACAACTGTTGGCCGCGTTCGCGCTCCGCCAGCCGAGCGCCTTCCGCGACCGGCAACCACTGACCGTGGAACTTCATTCTTCCAGTGGCCACCCTGTCGCGCTCGGCCTCCCACTGCGCAATGCGCGCGGTGACATTCGACGTGTAGGCTGAATCCGGGTGGTTGGCGAGAAACTTGTGGAAAACGTCCCGGACGATTCGGTCGTAGTAGTCGAACCGATAACTGACGCTCGGATTCAACTGGTATTTCTCAATTTCCTCGTAGTCGCGCTTCGCCTGCCAGGTGGCCCGTTGCTCGGGCGTCAAACGGGTGATCCCGGCAATGTCCGTCTTGTTGAGACGACGCGTTTCCGTGATCGTGCCGCCGGAAAACTCGAGGTAGATGGACACCGACGAGTCGTCCTCCGCGGTGATGTCGCCCTCCAACGCCGTGCCATCCGTGAGCGTGACGGTATCCGCGCGAACGCAAACGGTCGCCAGCGCGAACGCCATCAGCAACCAGCACCAGCGCGTCCACGGGCCGACTCTAGTGAGTGCGGTGGATTTGGACGGAAACATATTGGCTACGCGGAATACTGAATTTCTTCACTTCGACGGTCACCGCCTGCGCCATCTTGCGGTAGAGAATGATCTTGGCGATGTCGGCGGCAAGAGATTCAACCAGTTTCCGCGGCCTCTCCGCGGCGGTCTTGTGAATCATGTCGGCGACCACGTCGTACGGCGTGGTGGAATACTCCCTGTCCGTTCGTCCGGCTTCGGCCAGATTGCACTCGAGTTCCACAGTGATGAGCAATCGCTGCGGCCGGGCGCGTTCCTCTTCGGTCACGCCAATGCGCGTGTCCACTTCGAGATCCTTGACGACGATCTTATCCACGCACGACCTCTCGCATAGCAATGAACTCTTGCAGCTCGCCAAGATGTTGGCAAATCAGGTCCGGGTTCATCGCGCGCAGCTTGTCGAGAGGAGTGTACCCCGTCAACACCGCGCAGGTGTGGATGCCGCCGGCCTGGCCCGCTTCGACGTCGTGTTCCATGTCGCCGACGAACATCGTTTCATCCCGGTCGAGGCTGTTCTCGTCCAGAATGTGATGAATCGTGGATGTCTTGTCCACAATCCCGATATAAGGTCTGGTGATGTAGCTCCCGATGCCGAACCGCGCCATCTGGGTCTCATACGTATGGGCATCCACCGTGCTGGCGATATACACGCCCATGTGCCGCTGCTGGCAGAAACGCAGAAACTCCAGCGTATGCGGCAGCAACGTGATCTCGGCGTGATGCTTTGGATATTCGGCGAGGAAGATCTGTTCGAGCCGGTCCTGGGCCACGTGGGGCACGCGGGTTTCGTAAAACTTTCGGATCGGCAGGCAGAATTGCGCGCGGAATTCCTCACGGGAAAGGGCTGTTAACCCGCACGACTCCAGCACGTGATTCGTGGTTTTCAGCACCGGCGTCAAATCGTCGACGAGCGTGCCGGACCAGTCGAGTATGACATTGTGGACGATCACACCGTGCAGCGTAACACAAACCCTGAAGCCGGTGGCACAAGAAAACACCGGTCGATTGGTCGTGTCCTAACTTGTGTTCCGGGGCCGCTGACCTCCAAACTGTCCCCCATCAAGGTCCACATGCTCGACGCCAGTTGCGACTCCACCAATACCGGCTGGCGCCAGTACCTGCACGTCACCGATTTCGCCGGCGCCACCTGCTTCGACGAAGGCAACGGCTACTCCGCACCCAGAAAGTGCCGGCGCATCGCCCCAAATCCACTTGTTCACGGGTTGTTCACCGCCATTTATGGTGTCCAAACCCCCAAACAAAGCCAATTCCAGCAAAACAAAGCCAAGTGACAAAATGGCACACTTGAACTTCTAACACATTGTCCTTCAAGCTAATCCAGATCCTCTAACAGCTCAAAAAATTGGCTTTGTTTTGCCGATTTAATATTTGGCGAGCCCTGCCTACCCTGAGCGCTATCGAAGAGCCTCCTCGTGGCCTCGCTCGGCGAGCGCAGACCGGCCGTCCGTTTGTAGGGCGAGCGTCCCGCTTGCCGTCGTACCGTCTTGAACGCTTCCCGTTCTCCCCTTATGTCAAAGAACCTATCCTTTCCTACCGCCGCATACGCTATCGGAATACCGATACAAAAGTCAACTCCTGAATTCGATAAAACAGTCACGTGCCACATCATAGGAACGCTCGCGATCACGCCGCCACAAGTTCGCGCAGTCCGGCCGTCCTCTGCTCACAGTCCATCTCCCCGGTCGCGAGGGCGAACGTCGATGCCTCCCATTTCGGGCCATCCGGTCTCGGTTCGACCCCGCTCAGGCGAAGAAACACGCGGCACGCGCCATGCGTAACACAAACCCTCAAGCCGGTGGCACAAGAAAAGACCGGTCGGTCCAATTGGCGAGGGATTGCCGCCTACGGCTTGCGGCGGGGGCCGCGCTCGCGTTTGGCGAGGCGCTCGGTCTTGCGTTTGCGCAGGCGGCGTTCGGGCTTTTTCCAGTCAATTGAGCCATCTTTCCGGCGAAAGTCGTCCATGAACTCACGCGTGAAGCGATTGACGGCTCGATCCGACTCCGCTCGGCGAGATCACGGAAATTCAGCAACGTTCTCCGAACGCTGTCGCTTACGGAATGGTTGGAAATCCTCGAAGAACTCCCGGCCGCTACGAAACATCCTGTAAACCCGTGCAACGCTCCAAATCTCGAGCCATTGCTTCAAGTCTGCTTCGAACTGGCAAACGCTCCTCAACCTCGCGATTGCAGATGGGACGGACACAACCACAACCTTCCTCGCGCCAAAACGCAACGCTTGGCGAAGCCTGTCTTTAGCTTCGGTTTCATTCCCGCCATCATGTACCTCAGCGGCTAGATCAACCTCTTCGCCGTTCAACCAGACAACGTCCAATACATATGGCGACTTGGCTTCAACGGTGTACGATTTTTTAGGTTGGTAGCCAGACCACTCACCGATTTTGGCCAGCATATCGATGACTCGCTCGTGTAGGGAATCTCCTATGAGTTGAGGTTCCGCCATGATCGCTGCCCTTACCTCTTCGAAGCCAGTGTGACCGGCGAGATGCGGACCGGAGGTTTGAGGAATCGGGCGTGGGATGAGCGGGGAGATCAGGTCGAACCGGTTCAAATACTCGCGAGCATCCATATCAGGACGGCCGTGCCCCGGTTTCAAAACCAACCGGTCACCCTCTGGCAGGATTTTCATGAACCAATGCCCTTTGCGATTTGGTTCTACTCCTTCGTACCATTCGAAAATTCTTTCGTCTGGAACAAAAACTACCGTGTTCTCGTCCCCGCAAATGAAGCACTCTACGAACCGCTGCCTGTTACGCCACTGGTTAAGTCGGTGAGTGTCCATGAAGAACCAGTAGTAATCCTTATCCATGAGACTGGAATAGCGAACGTCCAATAAGACCTCATTAAATGTCGTATAAACGCTCGACATTCGCGGAACTGGCTCGACCCGCTTGAACGGTCGGATTTTTGAAATGAACCGTTCGCGAATGTCTCTATTTTTGGCGGCCATTTGTCTAATCAGCGTAAACGATTAACCCACGATCATTCCGATCCTCTTGCAAATCTATTGCTTGGTGGCAATCTTCTCAATTGCATGGAAGGCGTTGTACCAATCATCTTCCCACCACCGCCAGCTTTCCGGGGCACTCATGTCTACCCCGTCAAGGTGGCGGCCCCTGGCAAACTTGCGCAAAGCCGCACGTTTAGTTGACGCCTTGACGTATTCAGATCCCCAATCACACAGTTCGTGATAGTACAACTTGAAGCTGATTTTGAACGTATTCAGTTTCATGACACTCACCCTTCTGCATTAGCACGGCAGTTCCATTTTCGACTCGTCACGCCGTCTGTCCGTCACGCTCAGGTTGCGAAGCCGTGCATGCCTCCAGTTGCCCATCGGAACGCGTACGGCGTCCTGATGCATGGCAAAGTGGCGATTCTTGGTGAAGTGCAGGCAACGTTCCCACGCATCTCGAAACCGGTTGGGCCACTTTCCCGGGTAGCAGTTACGCTTGTGCCAGATGTACTCCTCGGTCCAAAGCCAGCCTTGGCGGCGCATTCCGAGGATCGACTCTAACACGTACGTGTGCCGCTCGCCCTCAACCGTCCTCTCCTTGATGTTCAGGACAAATGACCCGGTGGGCTTCAGCACGCGTAGAAGCTCGGCGGTAATCGGTAGAAGCCATTCGACGTATTTGTCAGGGTGGATACCTCCATACGTGCTCTTGCGGCGATCGGCGTAAGGCGGCGATGTAAAAATAAGGTCGATGGAATTGGATGGGAGCTTTTTCAACTCGACGTTGCAGTCACCACAGATTATGCAGTTTATGGGCGACCGTCCATTACGAGACGCCTCCGTTCCGCCATCCTCGCGGACGTGAGAGGGCCTGCGCTTCGTAGTCGCATACTTGATGTGGGTACGCCGCATAACCTCAGTAAATCATACTCTCATTTTCAAAACAAGCGACTCATATGCCCTGCCGAGTGATTGAGATGACCGCGCCACCTCTCACCCCGCGGACGAAGCAGCCACTGGCATGCTTGAACAGCTCCGCCTACGGTTTGCGGCGGGGGCCGCGCTCGCGTTTGGCGAGGCGCTCGGTCTTGCGTTTGCGCAGGCGGCGTTCGATCTTCGCTGCCACCACGTCGAGCGCGGTGATGACCTCGGCGCGGGATTCTTCGGCGCTGAGGTCGGCGCCGGGAATCTCGACAAGCACGCGGACGGTATACTGGCGGGGCGACGGATGCGCGCTGACTTTCCGCAGGCGCACGCGGGCGCGCACGGCCCGTGGCGCGTATTGCCCGACATGGCCGATTTTCTCATCAATGGCATCCTTGATTGCTTCCGTGAGAGTCACCCCGTCGGCCTGGATGAGAATGTCCATGGACTGTCTCCTTGGTTAATAGCTGAGCGCACCTAACTGCACCTTACCACGGAACACCCAATAGACAACCGAGGTGTATGCCAGCACGAACGGCATGCCAAGCGCCGCGATGGTTGCCATGATCGCCAGCGTCTTGTGCGACGAAGCCGCGTTGTAGACCGTCAGGCTCCAATCGGGGTTGAGCGACGAGTGGATCAGGTCGGGGAACAACGCCACACCGAACAGGAACGTCAGCGCGGCAATTGTCGCGCAAGACGACAGGAAGGCGTAGCCGGGCCGGCCCAGGAAGATCGCCCGCGGAATGTTGGCGATGGCCAGCATGTTGAGAACAACGACACCCCACGCCCACGGGTGCTCGTGGAAATTGCGGGTCGCCAGCGGCATGGCGACGAGGGTGAAGATCGTCGTGAGGATGTACAGAACGAGAAAAACGCCAAAGGCACGCCAGATCCACCCGTGAATGCGTTTTTGCAGGTCGCCCTCCGTCTTCAAATAGAGATAGATCGACCCGTGCATGGCGAACGTGGCCACCACAAAAACGCCGACGAGCAGCGCGTACGGATGCAGCAGATCGAGGAAGGCCCCGTGAAACTCCCTATCGGCGCCGATGGGCATGCCGCTCATCGCGTTGCCGACCGCCACGCCAAACAACAATGTCGCCACGCCGCTGGCGAGTGAGAACGACACGTCCCAGAACGAGCGCCACGACGGCGAGTCGTGCTTGCCGCGAAACTCCAGCGACACGGCGCGAAAGATCAAGGCAAACAGCAGCGCCATGAAGGCCGTATAAAGTCCCGAGAACGCCGTCGCGTAGGCGATGGGAAACGCCGCGAACAACGCGCCGCCAAATGTGACCAGCCACACCTCGTTGCCGTCCCACAGCGGGCCGATGGAGTTCATCAAGATGCGGCGCTCTTTGTCGGTCTTCACGGCCAGATGCACGATGCCGACGCCCAGATCGAAGCCATCGAGGATCGCGTAGCCCGCGAGCAACACGCCGAGCAATATGAACCAGAAAATGTTCAGATCCATATCGCTATTCCTCCTCCTTCGCGTTGTCGGTCCCGGTCAGCGACGCGCCGCCGGTGCCGGCGCGCAGGCCGGCGATGCCGAGTAATCCGCCGGACGTTGTCCCGGTCGGGACGGTCGCGGTCTCGTCCGGTCCGTGCTTGATCTTGCGGTCCAACACGTACACCCACACCACAAAGAGCAGTGCGTAAATGACGATGAACATGATGATGGAACCAAACACCTGATTGGCGACGACGACTTTCGAGAGCGCATCACTCGTGCGCAGTAATCCGTACACGACCCACGGCTGCCGGCCCACCTCGGCGGTTATCCAACCGAGCTGGTTCGCGACGTACGGCAGCGGCACCGCGAACACAAACACCCACAGCAACCAGCGTTTCTCGAAGATCGTGCCCTTCCAGAGAAAGTACACTCCGATGAGCGTCAGCATCACGAACAGCCCGCCCAGCCACACCATGATGTGGTATGCATGAAACGTCGCGATGACGGGAGGCCAATCCCGTTGCGGAATTTGATCGAGCCCGGCAACCGGTTTGTGAAGATCGCCATGGGCCAACAGGCTCAGTAAACCCGGAATGGCGATGCCCTGTTTGACCTCTTGCTCCCGCGGATCGGGCAGACCAAACAGATAGAGCGGCGTCGGCCCCTGGCCGGTATGAAAGACCGCTTCCATGGCCGCGAGCTTGGCGGGCTGCGTTTGCGCGACCTTCTTGCCCTGCCGGTCGCCGGAAATCGGCTCAGCGAGCGACGCCACGGTCGCCACGATCAGGGCGATGGTGAAACTTTTCTTTGCGAAATTGAGGTGCCGTCCTTTCAGGATGTAGTAGGCGGTGATGCTCATCACAAAAAACGCCGCGAGGATGTAGGCGCCAATCACCGTGTGCGCCAGCCGATCCATACTGGACGGGTTGAACACCATCGCCCGGAAATCCGTGATCTCCGCTCGGGCGCCGAGTCCTTGTCCCACGATGTGGAAGCCCGCCGGTGTTTGCTGCCAGGAGTTGGCGATGACGATCCAAATGGACGAGAAAAACGCGCCGAGCGCGACCATGCACGTCGAGAAAAAGTGCATGCGCGGCGAGACTTTGTCCCAACCGAAGACCAATACCGCCAGGAACCCGGATTCCAGAAAGAACGCAAAAATGCCTTCCGCCGCCAGCGCCGAGCCGAACACGTCACCGACATAGCGCGAATAGGTGGCCCAATTGGTGCCAAACTGGAATTCCATCGTGATGCCGGTCGCGACGCCCATGGCGAAGTTGACCCCGAAAATCTTCGTCCAGAATTTCGTCATCGCCTCGTACTCGATGCGGCCCGTTTTCAGGTACATGGCTTCCATGATGACGAGGATGCCGCCGAGACCGATGGACAGCGGCGGAAACAGGTAATGGAACATGATGGTCAGCGCGAATTGAAAACGCGACAGCGTCAAGACGCTCAGGTTCACAGTGCCAATCCTCCTACACGGGGTGTTCGGGCAATTAGTAGCCGTGAATGATCCGAAATGCAACTGGCGGCTGCAAGAAAACTTGCGAGCCGTTTCCATGGTGTTGGGTTTGGAACAGGGGCGGTCGCGCGAACTGCCAGAAACCAGCCATGGCCCGGCATGGACACGGAAGTCGGGGTTGTGTTTCGCCGTCAATCCACTATCATGCCGGAGACAATGGGGCGGATGACGCGAGACTTTTTGCGGGCGAATGATGCGGTCGAACCGCAGGAAGCGTTTCATGCGCGGGCAGCGAGGGCGCGAGATGCCGTCTTCGGGCGGCAGGTGTTTGTGCGCGGCGTCGTGGAGGTGTCGAACTACTGCCGGCAAAATTGCCACTACTGCGCCATGCGCCGCGACAATCGCCAGTTGATGCGGTACCGCCTCGCCGCGGACGAGGTCGCCGACCTGATCATTCATCACCGTCCCGCGTCGATCACGGACATCGACATTCAAGCGGGTGAAGACCCCGCGGCCGTCCGCGAAGTCGTCCTGCCGTTGATGCGCGAACTGCGCCGGCACACCGACCTCGGCATCACGCTCTGCCTCGGTACGCTGTCGTCGCGCGAGTACGACGAGTTGCGCGCCGACGCATGACCTCGCTTTGGAAATTGTGGGAAGCTGCCGCGGACCGTTGCGCTACCAAAACCGTCGTCATCGACGCCGACACTGGCTGCGAGTGGACCTGCCATGAACTAACAACCCTGGCCGAACGCATCGCCGCGCCACTCAATGGTCGCATTGTTCCCATTTGCCAACCCAATAGCGCCTTCTGGCTTGCCGCGTTTCTCGGTGTCCAGAAAATCGGCGCCGCCGCACTCCCCCTCGATCCATCTCTGCCGACGGAAGCGCAAAAAAGAGCGGTGCGCCATGCCTCCAGAGGATTGCCTGCGCGTTCTTGTTGCATCAAGCTCACTTCGGGCACGACCGGCGAGCTGAAGCTCGTTTATTGCTCCGCTGCCAATCTGCGCGCCGATGGCAAACACATCATCCGCACAATGGGCATCCGTCCCGCCGACCGCAATCTCGCCGTCATCCCGCTCGGCCACTCGTACGGACTTGGCAATCTGGTGATGCCGCTGCTCTTGCAGGGGACGGCGGTGGTGTGCGCGCAAATGTTCGTCCCGCGGCAGATTTTACAATGGATCGAGCAGTATCAGGTCAGCGTTCTTCCGACGGTTCCCGCAGTCCTGCGGGCGCTGGCGCAACTGGAAGGCGCGGCGAAGCCGCCAAGCCTGCGGCTCGTGATTTCGGCGGGTGCGCCGCTGTCAGCCGAAGTCGCACGGCAATTTCACCAACGTTACGGCATCAAGATTCACAACTTCTACGGGTCGTCCGAAACCGGCGGTATCTGCTACGACCGCACCGGCAACAGCACGCTGTCCGGCCGTAGCGTCAGCAGGCCACTCCACGGCGTCACCGTCCGCATTCTCCGTGATGGTCGTGTCACCGTCCGCAGCCGCGCTGGAAAGGCCACGCTGCCCGATCTGGGCGAATGGAATCGGTACGGTGAACTGCGGCTGCTCGGGCGCGTCGGAGAAGTGGCCAATATCGGCGGCAAGAAGGTTTCGCCTGCGGAAGTGGAGCGGGCATTGCGCGAACTCCGTGGCGTTAGCGACGCGTGGGTCACGGTGGTGAAAGACAAACGCGGCAACGATTGTCTGGCCGCCGCTGTGGAAACCACGCGCGCGCGCATCGATGTCGAAAAAGGTCTGTTACGGGCGCTGCCGTCGTGGAAACTGCCAAAGAAATGGTTGATTGACGCCGCGCTGCCCCGGACCGATCGCGGCAAACTTCACACCACCGAACTGAGGGTGCGGCTCAGCATGAGCTTGCCCTGAGTCGCAACGATCGGGCCAACGCGGAGGACGGCGTCGAATTGCGCTAGCGCGCCCATCTCTTTTTCCAGCGTCACTTCAATGTCCAGCGTTTGGTCCGGCAACACCGGTTTGCGGAACCGAAAATCGCGGATGGCCGCGAGATAGGCCGCACCGGGCTGTTGCCAGAGCACGCCGGCGGCCTGCGCCGCGCACTCAATGAGCAACACGCCGGGCATGAGCGGGTTGCCGGGAAAATGGTCGGCAAAGAACGGCGCCTTGGGGTCGAGCCATTTGCGGCCGCGACCGCGCTTGCCGGGTTCGAGAATCTCGAACGAATCGAGAAACGAAAAACCGGGGCCATGGGGTGTGAGGCTCATGGTTTCGGCACCTCAAAAACGGCTGCATCAAGCGGCTGGTTGCGACGCGGGTTGCGGAACTCGTAGGTGATGTAACTGTTCATCAAGAGACCGATGCGCATGGACCGCACGTCCATGGATGGCCAGGCGATCACGTTCTCGACGGACCGCAACGGCAACATTTGCAGCGAATGTTTGGGCGTGAGCGTCACCGTGCAGGTGTCGGGTGTGCGCGCGATATTCACATCGAACAGGTCCGCGAAATTCGTGCAGCCATTTTGGAAGAAGCTTAACAAAAACTGCACTTTCTGGGTCGGTTTGCCGTTGTGCACCTCCAACTTGTACGCCGCGAGCGCCTTCTTGTCGCGCTTGATGTAGAGGTCGTGTCCGCGCACCAGCACGATTTCAGACGCAGGATTGGTCAGGATGATCGACAGGGAGTCCGGGGCCCGATAGTTGATGTATCCGAGACTTTCGACATGACGGCGTGGAAAACTCCAATGAAACACCTGCCGCAGATCGGCCTCGAAGGTCTGCGTGGCAGCCTGGTGCGCGACAAACCCGTCGGCATTCGTCGCGTCCGCGCGAGCCGCGCTCGGGCTGAAGGCTACGAGCCCAGCCGCGACAGCGGCACAAATTGATACCATTGATCCGGATGATTGCATAACGGCTCACGAAAACGGCTGGCCAGTTCGAGTGTGAACTCGCGGACGGTCGCCGCGCGGTCGTGTCCGCGCCATTGCGTACGCAATGGCGGGAGCGCTTCCAACGCGTATCCGCCGGATTCCGTTGCCAAAATGGTGGTGGCGACGAGCGGCGCTCCCGTCAGGAGGCTGAGCCAGACCGGCCCCGTTGAGAACGGCACCTTTCCATGCGGAAAATCCACCAGTACGGTATCGCCGTTGCCCTGGGGACGATCCGTGAGCATGGCGACGCATTTGCCCTTGGCGAGTTGCCGCGCGATCTCCACGAAACTGAATTGGCCCACGCCGACCTCCAGCGTTTCCGCGCCCCAGCGCTGGCGATACGCGGCGCGCCATTGGTTAAGCGCCGGACTCGGCTCGGGCAGCGAGAGCACGACCAGCGGCAGATGGAACTTCTCCATCAGCAACCCACCGAGTTCAAACAATCCCGTATGCACGGTCACCAGCAGAGCTCCTTTCCCGTCGGCCAGCGCGCTCTGAATATTCTCAAACCCGCGTCGTGTCTCGATCAGGGCCAATGCATCCTGTTTGGTGCGCGCTCCGAGTTGGAAATAATCGGCCAGTGTCGCCCCAAAATTGCGGAACGTAGCCCGCACCGTGCTTTCCCGAAGCTGCAGCCCGCACAACAGCGCGAGGTTTTCGCGCACGGCCGATTGCGCTCGCGGATGGGTCAACCGGTAGGCTTCGGCCAGCACGTGAGCGGCCCGTCGGGCTCCCCTGACTCCCAGGAGCCGCGCGAGTCGGACACCCGTGTCGAACCAGAAAGCGCGGTACAGCGTCTGCGAATAATGTGGTTTCAAGTCTCGGAATAGTCCAGTTGCGGCACAATCGGCACGCGACGATGAATCGCGCCCGCCGTGCTGCCGCCGATGATGATTGTATCGTATGCCGACGGGGCGCTCATGATGGCCCTACGGTTTCGCGCCGGGGCGGGGCTGCTGTGCAAGCCAACTACGAAGCGTGCCCAGCGATTGCATCGCCTCGCGAGCAACCTTCGCGTCGTTGATTGCGATCCCGTATTGCTGTTCGATGGCGACGGTCAATTGCAGTGCGTCCAGCGAATCCAAACCGACACTGCCGGGCCCGAACAATGGCGTCTCTTCCCCGATTTCCTCGGGTTTGATCTTGAGGACGCAATTCTCCACGACCAGCTTTTTTAATTCATCCAGCGAGATTTCAGCCATGGCCTCACGCGTGTTCCTGATTTTATTAGGTCATTCTGCGGCCAAAAGCAAAGCCGAACATTCGCCGGTTAACCCCGACACCGGCAGGGAATTGAGCCAGGCATTCGCGGGCCGATTCTGGCGCCCCGTTCCGGTTCCGACGGGTGAGCCCATCGGCCAACTGCATGATCGGTGGATTGTCCTGGGGTTCCGCGCGCCGTAACAGCAAGGCCCCGGCGCCTTCGCTCGGCACATAGCCGGTTCGTCCGTGCGGCGGCAACCAACCCATGCGTACGAAGGCATGGACGACGGATTCATTGGTTCTGTGCAATGACTTGCGGATGAAGTTTCGCCACGGCACCGTTCCACTGCACACAAACGACCCCGGCCGCAATGAACGCCACGCCGATCCATTGCGCCGGTCGCAACGGAATCCGGAAGGCCAAATAGCACGCGAGTTGCAACGCGCAGAACGCCCCGCCCTGACACAAGGCGAAAGTAATGTTCGGATTCTGCGTCCGCAGGGCCAGCCACATGCATGTCACGCCGCAGAGCCCGACGATATTACCGAAGGAGAACCACCCGAACGCCGGCCAACCCGTTCGTTGGCTGGCCACCCGGAGGAGCAGACTTCCACTTACCTGGAACAAGATGAATCCGATCATATACAGCCATGGCGGCAATTGCAGCAGTTGCTTCATGTCTCTCCCTCCAGTGGAGACGATCGATACAAGCTCCACCATTTTCGGTTCTGCGAACGAAACACCACGGGCCATGGCACCCAACAAGCCAGCCAGGTCAGCGGCCGCAGCAGTACGCTCCAGAAACAGGACGCCCACCAGGGACGCAGATCGCAGCCGACCAACCAGAATAGCACAGCCGCCGTCAGGATTTCTATCTGGGTGGTCACCAACAGTCCCAGCCATGCCGCGGCGCAACCCGGGTGCGTCAGGGCTGCGGCCAGCCACCCCAACGCCGGTACTATGAGGGCCAAACCCGCGTAACCGGCCGGCGAACACCAGCGTACCGTCTTCTGCCAGCGCATATAATGGTGGATGGCATCCTGCCAGTTCGATTCCGAGGCCTGTGTTTCCATGGTGACCCGGCTGACTTTCATGGGAGCCAAGGCCCGGCCCAACGCATTATCGTCCGCCAGGCGTGCGCCCAGCGATTCCCATTTCACGCGTTCGCGAAACCGCGCAGCCGGAAACATCATTCCGGCGCCGAGCCCGAATTGCACCAGGCTGGTTCGACCGCAGAACAGCACGCCGGGATAGAACTCCATGTTCGCGAACAACGCCTCTAGCATCATCGGTCCACTTTCGACGTTTCGCACGACGTACGGACAGGTCACCAGTCCCGTGTGACCATCCATGAGTTCCTGCCGCATCACATCCAGAAAACCCGGTGGCGCGACAGTATCCGTATCGCTCCACATCCAGAGTTCACCAGTCGCATGTTCGGACAAGGTCTGAAACCACGAGACTTTCGGGCTGAGGAATTGTGCTGGCCGCGGGGCAACGACCGGCTTCAGGCGTGCGCGCGGGAAGTTCCGTTGCCACTGTTCGATGACCGGTTGCCACTTCTCGGCGTCCTTGCCCTCGATGCCCAGTAGGATTTCCGCGTTATCATCCAACTCGCGGACGAACGATTCCATGGCGGAGACGAGTGATGGGGGCGGCGCCGCTTCACGCAACGCGGCAATGGGTTTGAATATGGAAACGGTTGGTTTGGTTTGTGGCGTGGTTGTGGGTGCGCCCGGGCGATTTCGGCGGGACCGGTAGCGTTCGCAAGAGACCAGCCCGATGGCGATGGTCCACCAGACCACCGCCAGCAGCGACCAGCCGACCAACGTCCATTCAAGAAGCGGCGACATTCGACTCTGTCAAGACGAGGTCCACGTTTGTTCGTCCAGCCAGTTGAAACCACCGAACCGCCTCGTCGGCGATGGTCTGCAACGGCGTTCGCGCATTCCACTTCAACTCCTGCAGCGCTTTCGAAGAATCAAACCACTGCTGCCGTCGCGCGTGGGCGGCGGTCTCGCGGCAAATGCGTTCGCTTCCGATCGCTTCACCGATGGCGCCCGCCAATACGATCGCCGGCCTTGGCAACAGGAAACGGGGCGCGCGACGATTCGTGACCTGCGCGAGCGCCTGGAGAAACTCCTGGAGCCACACGTTGTGATGGCCAAGCAGATACCGTTCACCAATTCGTCCGCGGTCGGCCACTGCCAGGATGCCGTCCGCCAGGTCGCCGACGTGAATGAAATTCAATCCCACGCGCGCGCTGAAAGGGAACCGCCCGCGCAGATAGTCAAGCACCATGCGCCCCGTGGGTGTCGGGACTTCGTCGCCTTTTCCGAGCGCGCACGTCGGACTGGCAATCGTCACTGGAAGGCCGCGTCGCGCGGCCGCCAGTGCGGCGAGTTCGCCCAGCCATTTCGTGCGGCGGTAGGGCTCATGGCGGGGGACATAACTTGGGAAGTCGTGCTCGGTCAACAATCCGGGGCCTCCTTCCAACACGCTGCTGGAACTGACATAGACGAACCGTTCGACACCGTTCAGCTCGGCGGCCTCGAGCAGATGCTCCGTGCCGCGCACGTTGGTTTCCTCGGCAACGCGTCGCGCTTTCCGTCCGAACTGGAAGGTTGCGCCGAGATGAATGACCGCGCGACAGCCGCGCACCGCCGTGGCTACGCTGGCGCGCTCGCACAAATCGCCGCGGGAAATCTCCACGCGATTGCCGAAGAGGCGTTGCGCCTTCTCCGGTGCGCGGCAGAACACGCGCACCGCCGCGCCCCGGTCCAGGAGCCGGCACACGACGTGTCGGCCAATAAACCCGGTGCCACCCGTGATCAGGAATTGCGTCGACTCGCCCATTCATGCAGAATCTACGTCAAACGTGAGCGACAGAGAAGTATTTTTCATCGCAGATGACTTCGGGATGAACACCGAGGTGAACCGGGCCGTTGTCGAGGCCCATCGCCGGGGCGCGCTGCAGGGAGCCAGTTTGATGGTTGGCCAGCCGGGGACAGCCGACGCCGTTCGCGCGGCGCAGGACAATCCGGGCCTGCGTGTGGGATGGCATCTGCACCTCGACAACTCGCAGCCGGTCACGCGCGCCGCGTGGCCATGGGGCGATTCCTACCGGCGGGCGGGGTGGGCCATGGGTTTGTCGCGGCGCGCGCGGCAGTTGATGCGCGAGGAGGTCCGGGCGCAATGGGAGATGTTTCGCGAGACGGGGTTGCCGTGCGCGTTCGTCAATTCGCACCATCACCTCCATGCGCATCCGTTTGTGTGCCGAGTATTGCTGGACGTGTTGAAGCCGTCGTTTGATGGCTGGCTGCGGTTGGGTAAACCGCGATTTTTCTCGGCCAACTTCGATGCGGTCTGGATGGGACCCGCCGATTGGTTGTGGATGAGGCCGCGGCGGCGGCGCTGTCCCTATCGGTGCAGCGACACCTTGTGGGGCCTGGGACGAACGTTTCGCATGCGGGCGAGTGAGGTGACGCGCGCGATCCACCAACTCGGCGGCGGACTCCACGAGTTCTATTTCCACCCGAGGTCGACGGACAACGATGCGGATCTGCAATGCCTCTTGGAGTTGAAAACATGCGGATTCTGATTGCGCTCGGGTTGGTGGCAGCGTCGGTTGGATGCGCGTCCGTCAGGCCGTCGACGGGCGCGGGACGTCCCTTCGACTTTCAGCGCGACACGTTCGCCTACGCCAACGAACTGGTCTTCAACTACGATGACGGTGTCCCTGTTTCCTCGACAAACGCGCCGGACCGCGAGCATGCCTACACACGCCGGTGTTTCATCATGGCCGCCGGCGTGGTGCAATTCTGGAAACACGCACGGTTCGACCCGCAAGCGCCGCCGGTGTCGGGGGCGGAGTTGGCGCGGCGGGTTCGTCAGGTGCGGAACCTCGCGGCGTGGTGGCCGAGCGAGCCACTCGAACAGCGGATCGTATTTCCCGGCTTTGCCAGCTTGCGCGATTTGAGCGAACGAGAAGGCCGCGTGTTGCGGGCCAACATGGGCGCGGGCTGGACGACGTATTTTCATCCGCGGAAATACCCGATGCCGTTCGTGCCGTCGCCGGACGAGGAGTCTCGTGTGGCTGATGACTTGCAGTACTGGATGGAGCACGGCCACCCGATGGCGGTGTGGGTCTATAATTTCCCGCACGTGGACATCAATCACGCCGTCACCGTCTTCGAGAAGGCCGAGCGGCCGCGGCCGGACGAGTTGGCATTTCATGTATATGATCCGAACTACACGGATGGCCCGCGTACGCTGCTCTTCGACACGGTCACACGCACGTTTTCCTATGGCGGGACTTTTTATTTCCCAGGCGGTACAGTACACGTGAGACCGATGTACACCAGCCTGTTTCGTTGACGTTCCGGCTCAGACCAGGTCGCAGGCTTCGCCGGGCATCCAATGGGCGTCCTTGCCGTCCCATTTGACATTGCAGCCGATGGGATTGGTCAGGGGTTTGGAGACGGATTTACCCGCCAGATGCTCGCGCAAGGCGTTCTCCAGATCATTGACGGTTATTCTGCTCGTGTCGCGCGGGCTATCCACGCCGCGCCCCGTGTAGACGAGTTTGCGGGCGCGATCGAACACGTAAAAGTGCGGCGTTCGCAACGCGCCGTACGCGCGGGCCACATCCTGCGATTCATCATACAGGTACACCCAGGGAAACCTATTTTCCTCCATACGCTGGACCATGTGCGGGAAATCGTCTTCGTGGTACGTGTTTTTGCTATTGGAATTGATGCCGACGAATTTCACGCCCTGCGCGGCGAATTGTTCGCCGTCTTTCGCGTGACTTCGTCCGACCCGGTGACATAGGGACAATGGTTGCAGGTGAAAAAGATGACCAGAACCTTGGCGTCGGCGAAATCCGCGAGCCGATACGTTTTGCCGTCCGTGGCGGGCAACTGGAAATCCGGCGCCTTGTCTCCGATCTGCAATGTGAAAGCCATCGCGACCATCCTTTCCGAATTCACGCCAAACTTATCCCGCACGCGCATCGGCGACAACCCATTTGTCAGCCGGCGAGAAAAACCGTCTTACGGCTCGACGCCGGGGTCGGGCATCCGCAGCACATCCGGCTCCGCGGTCGGGCCAAGGTCGCGGGCGGCGCGGGCGAAAGGCTGAATCATTTCCAGGGCGCGGGCGATGGTTTCGTCGCCGGCTTTCTGACTGCTGTCCGGGCCTTCGCCAAGCAATCGTTCAATTGATGATTTCGGGCGGGGGAACACTTTCAGTTTGATCTTTGCGTCGGCGGGCAGCTTCGCGGCTTCGCGGACGAGACGCAGGGCCACGGGAAATCCGCCGAGTTCGTCCACCAACCCGAGCGCCTTGGCGTCCTCGCCGGTCCAGACGCGGCCTTTGGCGATTTCGAGCACTTTCTCCTTCGGAAGTTTGCGGCCTTCGGCGACCTTGGTGGTGAAATCGTCGTAGACGCGGTCGAGCCAGACTTCAAACGTCTTCCACTGCTCGGGCGTGTAATCCTGCAGGCCTGTGAACACCATGGCGTTGGAGCTGGTGTGGACCTCGTCCCACGAGATGCCGAGTTTGTCCCAGAAATTCGTCGTGAGCATTTTGCCTGCGAATACCCCGATGGAACCCGTGAGCGTGGCCGGCTGCGCGACGATTTTGTCAGCGGACATCGCGATGAAGTACCCACCGGAACCGGCGACTCCGCCCATCGACACGATGATTGGTTTGCCGGCTTTTTTGGCGCGCACCGTTTCCCGCCAGATTGTGTCCGACGCGACGTACGACCCGCCGCCGCTATCGATCCGAAACAGGATCGCTTTCACGTTTTTGTCGTCCGCGGCCGCGCGGAAGGCGGCGGCAACGGTATCGGCCCCCATCGAGACGTTTTGGAAGATTGGGCTATAAGCACTCTTGCCGCGGTGAATGTCGCCGACGCCGTAGATGAGCGCGACAGTTGTGCCTTCGTCGTAAGGCGAACCGGCGCGGTCGAGGTATTTTGATACGTAGAGGAATTTGGCGTGGCAACCGGCCTTCTTTTTGATGTCGGCATACGCGGCATCGCGGTAGCCGAGCTGGTCGACGAGTTTGGCCCGTAACGCTTCATCGGCGAGGAACGGGCCGCGGTTGATCAACGCATGCACGTCATTCGTGGACATCTTGCGGGCTTCGGCGATTCCCGCCACGAGCTGGCCGAACACGGAGTCGACGATCTTTTCGGTCGCCTCTTTGTGGGCCGGCGTATACTTCTTCTCCGTCAACTCGTTCATCGCGTTCTTGTACTCGGCGCGATGGTCCATGCGCGGGACAAGCCCGAGTTTGTCGAGTGTGCCGCGAAGGAACGGAGTCTCGGCCATTATACCCGCCAAACCGACGTCGCCGGATGGCTGGAGGTAAATCTTGTCGAAGGCGGTGGCGAGATAATACGAGCCGTTGGCTTTGCTTTCTTCGCCGAACGTCTCGGCGTAGGCGATGGCGGGTTTGCCGGAATGGCGGAAGGCGATGACGGCGTCACGGATCTCCTGGATGTCGGCCATGGAAAGACCGGCTTCGCCGACCCGCGCGATCAGGCCGACAACGTGCTTGTCGGTCGAGGCGCGTTGCAACGCTTCGATCAAATGGAGCATTGTTGGTGTGCGGCCCGAGACGATCCGCGCCACCGGATCGTCCGGCGCGTATTCGACCAGACGATGTTCGAAATCGGCTTCGAGAATCACCTTGGACGGGACAGATTTTTTTGCGATGACGACGCAAAGCGCACTAAGCACCACGGTGAGGATGACGACGGCGCCGATGGTCGCCAGTACACGGACGAAGAATCTTTTCACGATGTTCTGTCCCATGATATTCCTCCTTCGATGACCAAAGCCGCGCGCATGTCGTTGCCGACAGTACCGCCGGGGGTGCTCCGCGGCAAGCCGGGGGAAAGGCAGAAGGCAGGAGTCAGAATGTAAATTGTAAAGGGCGTGTTGCCCAAACGAGTTTTAGCGCGTTTTGGTGTAGCGGCGCTTCTATGAAGCGCCGAATTTGTTCGGAAAATCAACGGCCCGCGCTTCGCAGCAGCGCGGCTGCAACAGCAAAAGGCATTTGGGCAACAGGCCCTAAAGCGCTGACCCCGTCTCCCCCGTCTACACTGTGTCCCATAACGAAGTTTTCCGGGCGTCGGCCTACGCTGGTGCTGCGGCGCGACACTGTGGTATAAGCAGCGTCCGCCTGAGGCGGGTAGAGTTTGGCGTATGGCGAGCCCTCCTGCGGCGGTCAAGTTTGTTTCATTTCCATTATTGAGACTCGTACAATAG
>PLTX01000082.1 GCA_003164675.1 Verrucomicrobiota bacterium
CAAATGAACTGTGACGGAGCACTAGTGAACACGCGAACAGAAGATGATGGACACCCAACAGTTACTCGCCGAATACGCCAGGACCGGTTCCGAAGCGGCCTTTCGCGAATTGGTCGCGCGCTACATCAACTTCGTCTATTCGGTGGCGCTCCGCTTGGTCGGCGGGGATACACAGTTGGCCGAGGACGTGACGCAAACGGTCTTTATCGCCTTGGCGAGCAAGGGCCGCGCGCTTTCCCGAGGGGTGATGCTGGGCGGGTGGCTGCATCAGTGCACGTATCATGTTGCCACCCGGGCCATGCGCGGCGAGCGGCGCCGTCAATCCCGGGAACGCGAGGCCGTGGAAATGAACACGCTGCGGGACGACTCCGGCGCCAGCCTGCGACAGGTTGCCCCCATCCTCGATGAAGCCATTACCCAACTCGGAAGCGGGGACCGCGCCGCGATTCTGCTGCGCTACTTCGAGCAGCGCGATTTCCGCTCGGTGGGCGAAGCGTTGGGAACCACGGAAGATGCCGCGCGGATGCGAGTGAACCGGGCGTTGGAGAAACTGCACTCGCTGTTGACACACCGTGGCGTCACGACGAGCGCCGCCGCTCTGGGCGTTGCTCTTTCCGCTGACGCCGTCCAAGCTGCTCCGGCCGGACTGGCTGCGACGGTTTCCACTGCGGTTCTTGCGGGAACAACGGCCGCCACCACGACCGCCGCAACCATCACCAAGGCCATCGCCATGACCACACTCCAAAAAGCCATTATCGGGGCCGCGCTCGCCGCCGCCGTCGGCACCGGAATCTACGAAGCCCGCCAGGCTGCGGCACTGCGAAGTCAGGTCCAAACGCTCCAGCAACACCAAGCGCCATTGACGGAACAACTCCAACAATTGCAGCGCGAGCGCGATGACGCGGCGAAGCAACTGGCCGCGTTGTCAACCAAACCCACGGCACGGGTTCCGTCGTCCAGCGCCACGAACTCGCCGGTCGCAAAATCGCCGTATGAACAGCTCGAAGAGTTTCTCACCTCACGCCTCGCACCCTCGCGTGAAGAAATCGAGGCTGCGACGCGCAACAACGACAAACTGGCAAGCAGTCATGCACTTTCGCGAGAAGAGATCGATGCTTTCTTGCAACAAAACAGGCGCAACGCGGAAAGTCTCCTGGCGGCGTATCGAATCAGCTACGATCAATCCTACCTGCGGGAGGTGGCAACAAATTTCCCGAACACTCCCTTCGTCCAGTTTGCTGTCATCGCCGACAAGGTTTTCCCCGAAGATCAGCGCAAATGGATTGATGCGTTCAAAGCTTCGTCTCCCGACAACGCCCTGGCCTGGTATTTCTCGGCGTTATTCAAAACAGCCTGACCTGGCCATTCAAGAGCTTGCTCAAGCGATCCACCGGCAATCCTTCGAGACATACGTCGGCAAACCAGCCAGGCGGTGGAAGAGATGTGTGATTTGGCCGGCTGGCCCCCATTGGCGGCCAAAGCGTGGGCGCCGTCGAGCAAGTCGATCTCGTATCTGAATTTCCTAAAGAACCTGGGGAACCAAATGTTACAGATACAACAACAAGACCGCTCCAAAGGAGATGCCGCCTTGGCAAATTCGCTGGCGTCCATGGGCATGGTGTTGGGCAACGAGCTGCGGACCGGCGGCCCAATCGAGCGCTTGGTGGGAATCGCCATCGAAAACAAGATACTGGGACAACTGGATCCGGCCGTGACTTACGATTTTCTGGGCCGTCCGGCGAGCAGCATGCTGGCCGAGTTGGACCAGCAGAAGCAAGCCATCCGCGTCGCGCTCACCTCCAAGGAACAGGTGCTCCCGACTCTCACCGAGACCGATCTGACCAGCTACTTTGAACGCAAGAAACTTTACGGCGAAATGAACGCCATCCAGTGGCTACAATCGAAACATCCCCAGCCCTGAGGCTGCGCGGAACTGCGGTGCTCGTCTTCTTCCTTATCGCCGCAGGCGTGCGGCTTCGGATCGAGTTTGGTCGATAATCTGACAGCGGCTTGTCCTACCCTTCCAACTGCTTCAAATCAATTCGCCCATCGTACAACGCTTTGCCGATGACGACGCCCACGAGGTTGGGAAGCCCTTTCGCGATGTGTTGAAGGCGGACAACATCCTCGATGCCGCCGATCCCGCCGCTGGCGATTACGTTGCAACTGACGGCAGCGCATACGGCGGAAATGGCAGTGTAATTTGGCCCCGCCAACATGCCGTCCGTTGATACGTCCGTGAAAATGATGTTGTGAACGCCGAGCCGTGTCACCTGCTGGGCAAATTCAATCGCCGTGAGCCGCGTCTGTTCCGTCCAGCCCTTCACGGCGACAAGCCCGTCGCGCGCATCAATACCCACGACGATCCGGGTGTGAAAATCCTGAATCAGCGCGCTGACAAAGTCAGTGGAGTCGCATGCCTTGGTGCCCAGCACCACCCGGGTAACGCCCATTTGCAGCGCCGCCTCGACCTGCGAGCGGCGACGCAGACCCCCACCCAGTTGAATCGGAATCTGCACGGCCCGGAGGATGGCGCGGACTCCGTCCCAGTTGCGCGGCTCGCCCTCGAACGCGCCGTCGAGATCGACGACATGCAGGTACCGCGCCCCTTCGTCCTCCCAACGCTTCGCCACCGCCCCCGGGTCGTTGCTGTAAATGGTCGCGGCATCCGCGCGTCCCTGTTGCAAACGCACCACGTTGCCGCCCTTCAGGTCGATGGCGGGAAAGATCAGAAAAGGTCGCGCCGTCATTCGCGTCAATTCGTGTTCATTCGCGGTTGGATTTCTTCTTCGCCCCGCTCAGCCCGACAAAATTTCCCAGCATCCGCAAGCCGACGGCCTGCGATTTTTCCGGGTGGAACTGGGTCGCGTACACGTTGTCCGTCCAGAGCATCGAGCAGAATTCGATGCCATACTCCGTCGTGCCGCAAACAACCGATACTTCTTTCGGTTTGCAGTAGTAGCTGTGCACAAAATACACGTAACTCCCGTCCGCGACATCTTCGAGCAACGGGCAACCCGGTTTCTGGATGCGGAATTGGTTCCAACCCATGTGCGGCACCTTGAGCCCATTGGCCGCAAACCGCGGCACCGTGCCGGGGAACACCGCCAAACCTCGCACCCCCGGCGCTTCTTCGCTTGATTCGAACAGCGCCTGAAATCCAAGGCAAATCCCGAGGAACGGACGTTTCGTTCCAATAAACTCGCGGATCGCACCCGTCAATCCCGCCTTCTCGAGATTCGCCATGCAATCCCCGAACGCGCCCACGCCCGGCAGCACCACCGCGTCCGCCGCATGAACCGATTTGGCGTCGCTGACGATACGCACGTCGGCCCCGACCCGCGCCAGCGCTTTCTCCACGCTCCGCAGGTTGCCCATCCCGTAATCAACGAGTGCAATCATCCCGTTCGACACAATAGCGAAAACTCTCTCAGGGGCAAGCCCCGCGTCACGGCACCGGACGCCGCGGGAGCAGCCGGCTGATCGCGCGGCTCGGCGTTTTGACAAGCAGTTCGCGCAGGAAGGCGTCCGTCGTCATCGCGCGAGCTTCCGAGAGACGGTTTCGTAGGACCAGCGCGACGATCATGATGACAACCAGCGTCGCGTACAACAGGCTGTACTGGTTCCATTGCCATCGCGACCACGCCGTGCCCCAACCCGCCAGCGCATCGAGCAGGATCCCCCAAAAGATCGGGAAGATGCCCGATACCAGGCTCGTGACGACAGTGTACAGCGCGAAGAAATGACTGCGTCCCATCGGAGGTACGGACGCCATCACCAGCCGGGTGTTGGCGAGGTTGAACAGCGACATCCCGATGGCCGACGTGGACTGGATCAGGACGATCGCCAGAAGGTTGAACGGCAGGACGCGTGCCGCGACCGAACACCACAGACTCAGGTGCACGACCAGAATCAGCGTGCCCAACCCCAGCAATGGACGGCTCCCGACCCGGTCCACCAGGTGCCCGAATCCCCACAGGCACGCCGCGCTCACGGCGCTCCACAGCGCCGTCATTCCCAGCATCAGGGAGTCGGTCGCGGCGAAATTATCGCGGAGCAGCGGAATCCAAAATACGCCCGCACCCGCCAGCGAGAAAAGCAGGGCCGCGTTGTAAACCAGCAGCTTGAAGAATGGTGGATGAAACAGCATGTCTTTGTACGGCACATCTTCCGGACTGGCCGCGCTCGGTGGCACCGGCACGTCGGGAATGCGCCGCAGAAACCACAGGCTCAGGAGAATGGTCACAAAACCCCCAAAGAAAAGCAGTCCGTAGGCGAACTTCATCTCGGGCGCTCTCAAGTAGATCATCGAGACGATCATGGTGCCCAACGTCGCCAGTGCGGCCGACGTTTGATCGCGCGACAGGTACCGGCCCCGCACTTCCTCGGGAATCCATTGGGTCATCCACGGCAAATACCCGCACAACGAGGTGCCACGCGAGGCGTTGAAGGCGAACAACAGGAGCAGCAGCAGCGAAATTCGCGTCACCGGGTCGATTTTCGCCGGTAGCATCGCCACGACGGCGATGCCGAGAATGAACGCGCTGCGCACCGTCCAGCCCCACAGCACGAACGCCCGATAGCCCATCTTCTCCACGAACTGCGCGGCGGGGATTTGCAGGATGTTCATCAGCGCCGGCAGCGCGATGATGATCCCCAGCACGGTCGCCGACGCGCCCAGCTTCTTGAAATACAAAATCATCGGCGTGCTCAACACAATCGTGAACGACGCCGTGTTGAATACCTGGAACAAATACGCATTCCACACCCCCTCGGGCATCCGGGCCGGTGCGAGCATGTTCCTTTCCGTCAGCACTTCCGTCATCAAGCTCAGTCTTGGGGAACTTCTCGGAGAGCGTCAACACAAATGCTTTCACGTTGCGTTGTTACCCGAGCTTGCCTGCCTGCCATGGCTCCGGCGGAGGTGCCGTCGAAGGGTCTCTTCCATCCCCCCCCAAAGCGCTCCCAAACCAAGCTAAAACCCATCACAGCGCGCCTGCACAGGGTCAAAACAAAGCCATTTTTGACAAAACAAACCCAACCCAAAACGTCTCACCCTCACATTCTCAACCGCCTCTCCATCAAGCGTATCCACAACCAGACCCACTTCAAAAAGCTTGGGTTTGTTTTTCCATTTTCATATATATCTTGGGCGCCTCCCCGTCCGAGCCCCCCTCGTACGAGCAGCCTCCCGCGCCGGCCCCGTTACCATGAGCGCGGTCGAACATCTCTCGATTTACTTTATGTCAAAGAACAACATCTCACATTATATCATTGTACGATACGAAGTCAATACCTAAAGAAGATACCGCCCACCGCGCCGCTGTAGTAAGCCACCTGCCCTCACCTGGCGGCTTTTCATCTTGCGCACGGTTTCACCGGCCATGCATGGTCACTCGCCCCCCCGAAGTACCCATTCACTCCGAGCTTGCCGAGGAATCTCCGTCGTCGCCTCCCTCACGCCGCCTCCCGTACCCGCACGCTTCAGCTTGCGTCCGGTCGCCCCGGTTCCAATATCCCCCTCCTTCGCCCTTGCCCACCTGCCGCGCGACTGTTGAAATGCCCGCCATGAATCGGTCGGAACCGGTCAAGCAGCTTCTCCTCGCCCGTCGAAGCGTCCACGAAGGCAGGTTCGGCAGTCATCTGAAATGGCTCCGCGATAAAAACGTCTGGCTGGATGCCGCGCCACAGGCCAACCCGTTCGCTGAAGCGGAGGGGGAAGCCAAGGCCCGGAAGCAGGAGGAATGCTGTAGCTAGTCGCAATTAAAGCCCTCGAATCTTGCCTTCGGCCATTCCATTCCGCGCCACATCTGATACCTTCCAGTGGAAGGTATCAGCGCCTCAGCGGTTATGGATAGTGCTATCCATAAATCTTCCGGTCGCGATCAGCGGTCATCTGTGTGAATCTGTGGCCAGACCGGGCGAGACCCTCCGAGTCGCTCAGGGTGACAACAAAGACGGCAGCGCCTCTATGCCGCGTCTTTGGACTGCTTTTTGCGGATGAGGGGTTCGCGTTTGCCGTCGACGGCGGCGCGGTTGATGGTCACTTCGGCGATGTCGTCGCGCGAGGGGATCTCGTACATCAAATCGAGCATGAGCTTTTCCAGCAGGGAACGCAACGCGCGCGCGCCCGTGCCCTTCTTCAAGGCCGCCTCGGCCAGCGCCTGCAGCGCGTCCTTGGTGAAATTCAGGTTCACGCCTTCCATCGCGAAGAGCTTGCTGTACTGCTTGATCATCGCGTTCTTCGTCTCGGTGAGAATGGCAATCAACTCGGTCTCGGTCAGCTCGCGGAGCACCGAAACGACCGGCAGCCGGCCGACAAACTCGGGGATCATCCCGAATTTCAGCAGATCTTCCGGCTCGATGTGCTCATTGATGCTGGCATGGTCCGACACAAGCACGGTCTCGGCCCCTGTCCCAAACCCCAGCGCGTGCCCGCCAATGCGGCGCTGGACGATCTTGTCCAAGCCGATAAACGCGCCGCCGCAGATGAACAAAATGTGCTCGGTATTGACCTGGATATACTCCTGATGCGGGTGCTTGCGACCGCCCTGCGGCGGGACGTTGCACGTTGTGCCTTCCAGGATTTTTAGCAGCGCCTGTTGCACCCCTTCGCCGGAAACATCGCGGGTGATGCTGGCGGAATCGCTCTTGCGCCCGATCTTGTCGATTTCATCGATATACACGATGCCCAGCTCGGCGCGTTTCACGTCGTAATCGGCGTTNNCCTCGGTCAGCGTGGTGGCGTCGGCAATGCAAAATGGCACGTCAAGCACGCGCGCGAGCGTACGCGCCAGCAGTGTCTTGCCGGACCCGGTCGGGCCGATCAACAAAATGTTGCTCTTCTCGATCTCAACGTCGCGGTGTTCGTCAAGTTTGACCGACTTGTCGGAACTCCCGCCATCCTGCTGAATGCGCTTGTAATGGTTGTGAACGGCCACCGCAATGCTCTTCTTGGCGCCTTCCTGCCCGACGACATACTGGTCCAACGCGAGACGGATCTCCGCCGGCTTCGGGACATTGAGCTTGCAACCAGCCGAGAGCTTGGCCTTCGTCTGACCGAGTTCCTTGTCGAGGATGCTCTTACAGACGGTGATACAGTTGTCGCAGATGTACACGCCCGGCCCGGCAATGAGCTTGCGCACTTCCCCGTGGGTTTTCCCACAGAAGCTGCACATGGTCAGGTTGGTCGGTCGAGCCATGGAATTTCCTAGGCGGTCTTCTCCGGTTTCTTCTCGATATCGCGTCGCGACTTGACCACGTCATCGACAAGCCCGTAATCGCGCGATTCCGCCGCGGACATGAAGAAGTCGCGGTCCGTATCCTTCGCAATGGTTTCAATCGGCTTGCCGGTATGCAACGAGAGAATTTCATTCAGGCGGTCGCGCATCCGCAAAATCTCTTTGGCCTGGATGCTGATGTCGGAGGCCTGACCTTGCACGCCGCCCCAGGGTTGATGAATCATGATGCGCGCGTTGGGCAGCGCGAATCGCTTGCCCTTCGAGCCGGCCGCCAGCAGCACAGCGGCCATGCTCGCCGCTTGGCCGACACAGTAGGTCGTCACGTCGCACTTCACAAATTGAATCGTGTCGTAAATCGCCAAGCCGGACGTGACCGAGCCGCCCGGCGAGTTGATGTAGAGATGGATGTCCTTGCCCGGGTCCTCGGCCTGCAGGTACAGCAGCTGCGCGATGATAACGTTGGCAACGTTGTCGTCAACGGGGGTCCCAATGAACACAATGCGGTCTTTCAGCAACCGCGAATAGATGTCGTAACCGCGTTCACCACGACCGGTTTGTTCCACCACCATCGGCACTAGAATCTGGGCTTTGTCCATTTGCATTCCTTTAGTGTTAAATAGTAGCACTTCCCTTGCCGTCTGCAAACGGCTTCCGCTCCGGCCCTGTCACGAACCCGTGATGACCTCGACCTTGGCGTTGTCCACCAGGAAATCCAAGGTCTTGCCGACCAGGATTTGTTCCTCAATCTCGCCCAGACCGCCCTTTTCGGCCAGCTGGGCTTTCAGGCGCGCCGGCGTCGTGCGGGACCGCTGCGCCAGTTGTCGGATGCGCTCCTCGACTTCGGCCTCTTCAACCTTGATCTTCTCGGCCGCGGCAATCGCGTCGAGGATGAACGACGTGCGCAACCGGTCTTTGGCGCTCTTGGCCGCAAACCCGAAGATTTCATTCTTCTTTTCCTCGAGCTGGACCTTGGTCGCCCCGCGCAGGCTGTTCTCGCGGACGACATCGTAAATAATGCTGCGGGTCTCCTGCTGGACGAGCGACTCGGGTAGTTCAAACTCGACCCTGGACAGGAGGTGCTCAATCACCTGGCGGCGCGCGGCGGACTCCTGCCGTTCTTCCACCTCGCCTTCCAGGCTTTTGCGGACATTCTCTTTGAGCTTGGCGAGGCCTTCCATGCCGAGCTTCTTGGCGAACTCCTCGCCGAGTTCCGGCAGCTTCTTCTCTTTCAACGCGACAACATCGACAAAGTAGGTCGCTTTCTTGCCGGCCAGCGCTTGTTGCGGGAAGTCCTTGGGAAAATCGATCAGCACCTGACGCTTCTCACCGGTGTTGGCGCCAATGAGTTGGTCGCAAAAGCCCGGCAGGAACGAGTCCGAGGAGATCAGCAGCCAGAAGTCCTTGTTCTCCCCCAACCCTTTGGCTTCCGGTGCCAGCTCGCTAATGGGTTTGCCGTCCGCTACGCCGGTGTAATTGACCACGGCGAAGTCGCCGACCTTGAGACTGCGGCCGGCTACGTCGACAAAATCCGCCTGCTGATCGCGCAAGGCGTCGAGCGATTTGTCAACGTCCTCCTCCTTCACCGCAATCGTCTTCTTCTTCACCGGAATGCCCTTGTAATCAGGCAACGGAAACTCCGGGGCCGTATCGACGGTGGCGGTGTACACCAGCGGTCGACCGGGTTGGTATTCGACCCCATCGATTTGGGGGTAGCCGACGACCTTCAAATTCTGGTCGTGGAGGGCCTCGCGATAGCTTTCGGGGATCAGCCGCTTCCGCAGTTCCTCGTCGATCTGGCCCGCATAGCGTTTCTCCACCATCGGTTCCGGCGCCTTGCCGGGACGAAAGCCCGGGATGGAAGCCACCTTGCGGAATTCCTGCAAAATCTCGGCACGGGTGCCGGCCACGCGCTCGGCGGCTATCTCGACTCGGAGCGTTTTGCGGCACGGCGCGGCATTTTCGATCGTAACAGCCATTGGTCTTTAATCTCCCCTCATAATTAAGTCATCCACCGTATAGAAAAGCGCCGGAGCCCGTCAAGTGCGCAAGTCGCAAAGTTGCACTGTCTCGGGCGTTGGTTTGCGTGCAATTTTGAGACCCCGAGAAGGACTGCCATGACCTTTTTTGTCCATTTTGCCGAAAATCACCCTCAAAAACACTGGAATTAGCGCATTTGGCGCCCTTGGCACCGACCCTGCTAAGTTAACATTCACCCTATACCACACCATACCTCGTCGAAGGCGCTTCTCCACGCCAAACGACAAAAGAGGCCGAGGCTCCAAACCTCGGCCTCATCTCTTTATGGGGATTGGAACTGAGTAACCTTCTGCTGCTCTACACCCAGCGTTTGCGAACCAGCCACATCTTGATGACCTGCGTCAGCCCCACATAGGCGACCAACGTCACGAACAGCAGCGGCCAAAATAGCCGCGGCAGTGGAACGAACCCCAACGGCCCGGCCAGTGGCGAGAATGGCAACCACGCGCCGACAGCCATGATCAGAATCGACGTCATCGTCAGTTGCCAACTCGCCCGGGATTGGACAAAGGGAATCAAGTTGGTGCGGATGACGTGGATGATGAGTGTTTGCGTCATCAGCGATTCGACGAACCAACCTGTGTGAAATAAGGATGCCGCGTACGTCTCATCCGGCGTGGTCACATGCGCGAAGCGCGCTGCCAATTCCGGAGGAGGCACCAGGTTCAGTCGATTGCATTTGAACAGAAACCACATCATCGCATATGTCGTGTAATCAAAGATCGAGCTGATCGGCCCGATGAATACGATGAATTTTGCAATCTCGCCAATGCGCCACGGGCGTGGCTTGGCCGTTTGCTGTGGCCCGACATTGTCAGTCGGGATCGGCACCTGCGAGAAATCGTACAGCAAATTGTTGGTCAGGACCTGGATCGGCGCCATCGGCACAAACGGGAACCAGGCGCTCGCACCGATAACGCTGAACATATTGCCGAAGTTCGAGCTCGCGCCCATGCGAATGTACTTGAGGATATTGACGAAGACCTTGCGGCCTTCCAACACGCCTTCCTCTAGAACCATCAAACTTTTCTCCAGCAGGATCACATCGGCGGACTCCTTGGCGATGTCTACGGCGTTGTCCACGGAGACGCCGACATCGGCGGCCTTCAGCGCGGGCGCGTCGTTGATGCCGNNTTGATGCCGTCGCCCATGAACCCGACGACATGGCCTTTGCCTTGCAGCGCCTTGACGATGCGCTGCTTGTGCGCCGGCGACAGGCGGGCAAACACATCGGTGGTTTCCACGGCTTCCGTCAGTTGCGGGTCGGTCATGGTTTCGACGTCACGACCCAGGAGGATCTTTTCCGCGTCGATGCCGACTTCGCGGCAAACCTTGCGCGTGACAAGGTCGTTGTCGCCGGTCAGGACCTTGACGGTGATGCCGTGTTGCCGCAATACGGTGATGGCCTTGGCGGCGGTGTCCTTCGGCGGATCAAGAAATGCCAGGTAGCCGGTCAGCACCAGATCGGATTCGTCGGCTTTGGAGTATGCATCTCGTTTGTCCAGCTTCTTGGTCGCTACCGCCAATACGCGGAAGCCGTCTCCACTCAGGTCGTTGACTTCCGCCATCAAATCGTCGGCCAAAATCGGCTCCATCGGGAAAATCTCGCCCTCATACTCAAAGTGCGTGCACTTGACAAATACGGCCTCCGGCGCGCCCTTGGTCAGCAACTGCCGCGCGCCGTCCGGCCCCTCGACCGCCACGGACATCATGCGTCGTGAGAAATCAAACGGAAGCTCGTCCACTTTGGTGTATGTATCGAGCGAGAGCTCGCCGCGGAGTTCCTTGTGTTGCAGGACGGCGCGGTCGAGGATGTTCTTCAGCCCGGTTTGAAAATGGCTGATGAGATAAGCATCGCGCAGCACGTCCTCGTTTTCCTTTTTGAACACGTCGCAATACACTTCGAGAATGACGTGATCCATCGTCAGCGTGCCGGTCTTGTCGGTGCACAACACGTCCATCGCGCCGAAATTCTGGATGGAATTGAGCCGCTTGACGATGACCTTCTTTTTCGACATCGCCAGACCGCCCTTGGAAAGGCAGACGGAGATAATCATCGGCAACATCTCCGGTGTCAGGCCGACGGCGACCGCCAACGCAAAGAAGAAGGCCTCCTTCCAGTCGTGCTTGGTCAGCCCGTTAATGAAAAACACCAGCGGCACCATCACGGCCATGAACCGGATCATCAGCCAGGTGAATTTCTTCACGCCTTTGTCGAACGCCGTTTCCACCGGCTGCCCGACGAGGCTACGCGCCATTTTTCCAAAATAGGTCTGCGCGCCAGTGGCGACAATGACCGCCGTGGCCGTGCCGCTCTCGACGCTCGTGCCGAGGAAACAGAGGTTCGTGCGCTCGATGGGGGACACCTTGTCGCGTGCGTCACGCGCGTCGGTCTTCTCCACCGGCAACGACTCGCCGGTCAGCGTGGCCTGGATGAGGAACAGGTCCTTGGCGGAAATGAGACGCACATCGCCGGGAATCATGTCGCCGGCCGACAACTTCACCACGTCACCCGGCACGATCTCCCGCAACGGGATTTCCTTCGGCTGCCCGTCGCGCATGACGGTGGCGGTGACTTTGATCATCGCCTTGAGCTTGGCAGCGGCGTTGTCGGCCTTCGTTTCCTGGATGAACCGCAGGGACAGGCCGAGCAACACCATCGCCAGGATCACCACGCCACCGATGTAGTCGCTGGAGGACTCCGCCGTCGCGAAGGTCAGGATGGCGAGGACGGTCAACAGAATGACGAGCGGATTGAGCGCAGCAGTACGCAGCCGGTCCAACCAACCGTGCCGCTTCTCTTGCGCCACTTCGTTGGGACCGTGTTGCGCCAGTCGGGCCGCCGCCTCATCCCCGGTCAGGCCGGTGGGCGAAGTGCCGAGCTGTTGCAGGACTTCGGCGGCCTCCTTCGTCGCCGTGTCTCGAACGGCATCCGAAACCCGGTCCGCAGTGCCGTTCTTCACACCACGCATGGAACCCCCTCGCTCGCTCGCGCAACAAGTCGATCCGCATCGGCCCCGTCGACCAGATCAAACCGGCACGACAATTCTAGATTGGGCAGGAACGTGCTCATGACGCAAACGCCTCGCCTACATACACGCATCGGCAGAATTTTGCACGGAGAATTTTCGAGATGCGGCGATATGTTCTATGTCGCCCTACCCTTGCCGCTGGTACCACGCGACGGCTTTTTCGATGCCTTCGCGAAACCCGACGCGGGGTTTCCAGCCGAGAAGTTTTTCGGCCTTCGAGATGTCGGCCTGGCTGTGGAGGATGTCGCCGGGGCGCGGCGGATCAAATTTCGGCCGAATGTTCTTGCCAAGAATGTGGTTCACCGTGTCCACCAGGTCCAACAGCGAAACCCGTCCGCCGCAGGCGATGTTGAAGGCCTGCCCGAGCGCTTCCTTTGGCGCCTGACAGGCCAGCACGTTGGCTTCAATGATGTTTTCGACGTGTGAGAAATCGCGCGTCTGTTTTCCGTCGCCGTAGATTGTCGGCGATTGGTCCTGCAGGATGGCGGTGATGAACCGCGGGATAACCGCCGCGTACTGCGATTGCGGATCTTGCCGCGGGCCAAATACATTGAAATAACGAAGCGAGACAGTCTCCAGCCCGTACAATTGACGGAAGATGGTGCAATAATATTCGCCGGTGATCTTGTGGACAGCGTACGGTGACAACGGCGACGGCGGCATATCTTCGCGCTTGGGCAACGTGGGCGTGTCGCCGTACACGCTCGACGAGGAACTGAACACCACGCGCTGGACACCCGCGTCCCGAGCCGCAATCAACAGGTTCACCGTGCCGATGATGTTGGCTTCAGTCGTTGTCCGCGGGTCCTCGACGGAGCGGATCACGCTCGGCATCGCGCCCAGGTGAAGCGCGAAGCGCACGCCGTTGACCGCGTGGGCCACCGCTTTGGGGTCGCGCAAATCACCTTCCACAATCTCCACCTTGTCGGCAAACGCGCGGACGTTCGCGCGTTTGCCGCTGGAAAAATTGTCGAAGATGCGCACACGGCGTCCCAACCCCACCAGGTGCTCGGCGATGTTTGAGCCGATGAACCCGGCTCCCCCTGTGACCAAGTAGTCCATTCTCATTCTCCCTTCCCTGCGGACTTGTCGTGGATTGTATGCCCGGTTTCCGTGCCGTTGGACAGCGAAAACAGATGCCACGCCGTGTCGTCGGCCGCGACCTCGCCGAGGTTGGCCCGTGTCGCCGCGAAGAGATAGTCGGGTTTCCTCTCCCCCAACAGGCGCAACGGCAGCCGTATGATCAAATGGTTGCCGAGACCGGTAACGGTGACGGCGTCCTCCTTCAACTGCCGGCCACCGTCAAACACATGGACGCTGCCAATCGGCGTGACGTTGATGTGGATTTTTGGCATCGCCGCGAAATTGTCCCCTTGACGGTAGCCGTAGAGATGCAAATGGACGTTCGCCCGTTTGCCCAACCGATTGCGGAGTGTGACCTGTGCGATGAGGTCGGTTCCCTGGCGCAGGTACGCGGTTTCCTCCAACTCCATCGCCGCGAATTCCTCGTTGAAGAGCCGTTCCATATCGGGATGGTAGACCGAATCGGTGGCGCCGAAGCCGATGACCTTGGTGCGCACCGCTTTCTTCCAATCGATCACCGCGTCCGCGGGCACGACCGGCACGGGCAAGAGGTCGATCGTCGCAAAGATCTCATTGGCGCGCGCGAACGAAACCAAATAATACTCGCGGGTGGTCAATTCCGTACGGTTCTTGATGATCGCCTCGTATTTGCGTCCCGTCTGCTCCGGGGTGAGCGGGAGGGAAAACCAATCCCCGTTGTCCAACAACTGCCGCGGCGGTTTCAGTTCCAACTCGGGATGATAATGGTACGGGACCGGCCAGCGGCCGAAGTGGATAACATAATAATAAATGCGCGGCGGGGACTGCTCGGCGCTGACCTCGAGAGCGGCCAACCGAACGAAATTGGCCGCCGCGCGGTGGTCCGGATTGGTGTCAGCCGGGTGTGTGACAAACACTCGCGTCGGTCGCAAGCGACGAAACAACTCGACGAAGTCCGAGACAGCGTTTTCGGGCGTATATGGCTGGCCGAAGACGTGGGCTTCTTTGTAGGGCACGGCGTTACTGTGGGTCGCATCGCTGCGGAACGGCACCGGCTCGCGCCAATAATCCTCCCAGATGGACATTGTCCCGCGGTCCGGAAACCCAAGGAAAGTCAGTTGCTCCCGTGACAGGCCGAGGATCGCTGTGGCCGCACCGGCTTCGTGCTGCCGCAGGTTGCCAAAATAGACGTACCGAGCGGGCGTGAGATGCAGGCTCAGCTTGTAGAGCTTGAAAGCGACTTGGTTGTGGTCGCCGTTGGTGAGATAAATCACATGCACTTCCGCCCCCACGGCGCAGGCCTGCTGGATCAGACCGCCGGCCCCGAGCACTTCGTCATCGGGATGCGGCGCGACCACCACGATGCGATCCCGGGACGTGATGGGTGGAAAGGCCTCCTGCCCGAACGCTGGCACGACAGCCGCAGCCAGCAGGAGCAGGATGGCTGCACCGCCGCGCATGTCACCTGCCGATGCTCTTATAGACAAAACCCAACTCGGCCATCTTCTGCGGTTCGTACAGGTTGCGACCGTCCAGCACAATGGGCTGGGCCATGACGGCGCGCAGCTTTTCCAGGTCAAGCTGACGGAATTCGTCCCATTCGGTGCAGATAATGAGTCCGTCGGCTCCCGTTGCGGCGGTGTAGGGACTATCGCAAAACTCCACATCCGGCAATACCTCGCGGGCCTTGTCCATCGCCTTGGGGTCGTACGCGCGGATTCTTGCGCCCTCCTTCTGCAAGGGCCGGATGATCTCCAGCGATGGCGCGAGCCGCATATCATCCGTGTTTGGCTTGAACGCCAGTCCGAGGACGCCGATGGTCTTGTCCTTCACAATCCACAATGTGTCGTGGACCTTGTTTAGGAAGTGCTGAATCTGGTCCGCATTGATCTGCTGCACTTCCTTGAGCAGGCGGAAATCGTGGCCCAACGTTTCGGCAATGCGAATGAAGGCGCTCAGGTCCTTCGGGAAACACGAACCGCCATAGCCGAGGCCCGCGTTGAGGAACGCGCGCCCGATGCGTTTGTCCAGGCCCATGCCGTTGACGACGTCGGAAATATTGGCGCCGCTGGCTTCGCAAATCACCGATAACGCATTGGCGTACGAAATCTTCAGGGCAAGAAATGAATTGCAGGCGTGCTTGATCAACTCCGCGCTGTTGATGTCCGTGATAATGATCGGCGAGTGGAACGGCGAATAGATCTCCTTCATCTTGGCGATGGGCCCCGGGCCGCTGACGCCGATGACAACGCGATCCGGTTGCATGAGGTCCTGCACGGCGCAACCCTCCCGCAGGAACTCGGGGTTGCTGACGACATCGAAGTCGACCTTGTGCTTGTTGTAGCGTTTGATGGTTTCGGCAACCTTCTCGCCCGTCTTGACCGGGACGGTGGATTTGTCCACAATAATCTTGTACTCCGTCATGGTGCCGGCGATCTCCCGCGCGACCCGCTCGACAAAACTCATGTCCACCGAGCCGTCATGCTTTGGCGGCGTGGGCACGGCGATGAAAACCACCTCGGAATTCTTCACCCCGTCGGCAATTTCGCCCGTGAAACGCAACCGCCCGGCGGCGACATTGCGTTTGACGATTTCCTCCAGGCCCGGCTCGTAAATGGGGATGTCTCCCGCCCGCAACACTTCCACCTTCTTCAGGTCGTTATCCACGCAGATCACCTGGTGGCCGATTTCGGCGAAACAGGCGCCGGTCACCAAGCCCACGTATCCAGTCCCTACAATGCTTATCTTCGGCATACTGTCGCTATTCCTCTCAAATCAGTTCACCGCCACAACCGCTTCCGGATAGGCCTTCAACGTCAGGCTGAAGAACGCCGTCATCTCATTGGGCGCGCTCCCCGCTGTGTTCCGCTGACCAACATAACGGAATCCATAGGTAATGTACCAGTCGTGTGTTTCCTGACGCAAGGTGTACTCCTGTTCCTCCCACGTGCCATCCTGAAGGTCCACCCGCTCGTACAGGTGCGCCGTCCAATGACGCGTCAGCTTGTACGCCCAGTCCACGCTGATCAGGTTGCTGTCTCCCCGCAGGTATCTCGTGCCCAACCCCAGCGTCCAACGGTCGGCATCAATCAGGCGTAGCGCTGTGTTGAACTCGCGCATGATACCGCCATTGATCTGGTACCGCCCAAACGTGTCCAGCGACAGCCACCGGTACGGACGAAACTCCATGGTACCAAACAGATCGGAAAAGTCAGTCTCACCTCTCGTCTTCTCGATTTCATAATCCGTCCAACCCGTTAAATCGACCAGATTCCATGCCTGGTTGTCCCGGCGCGTCTGCAATGTCTGGCGTAGGCCGAAGCGCACGGTGTCCTCGCCCGTAATCGAGTCGATCGCATTGTTCGCCGGGAATTCCAGGGGCGAATAACGCGTCACGGACAACGTGTCGCCTCCCAGCAGCGTGACGTCGCGCACGGAATCGAACTGAAACAGGTCGTTGGTCGCGCGGTCGACGCGCGGGATCCACTGGTAGTCCGCAAACGGTTGCAGGATATGCCTCAGCCCATCAATGTGCAGCCAGTCGCTGTGCGCGTCGTCCCACTCGCGCGAAATCTTGAAGGAAGTCTCCGCGCCCAGATCGTACACAACCCGGGTGACGTTCTGCGTCTCCGGGGCATCTGACGGCGCCCGCGAATAGTAATCCCCGCGAATTCCGGCACGCGGAACCACCGACAGCCAGTCGCCCAGCATCGACGGCATCACAATCTGATGAAACGTGTCCGCCCGGACCGCGTTGCCCACAAAATCCGGACTCTCGCCCGTGCCTACAATGTTTGTGGGGCCGGCCACGTCGTGGTATTGCCCGGCGCTGCTTTCGCCTTCATAGAACAGCGGCGTGTTGCCCAGCCGCGTTCGATCCACCGCCAGTTTCGCTTCCGGCAAACGTTCCACCTCTGTAAAAAACTTGTCGAACTGAGGGCGGACAAGGAACGACAGCGTGTAGTCCGGCCCGGTCTTCGTGACGTCGGCCACCGAATCAGGTGCGCGATCGTGGTCGAAATCGTGGCGAAAATAATCGTGCATCACCTCGGCGTCGCTCAACTTGTTCAGATCGACGGTGACCGTCACGTCATTGGTCAAATACTGCTTGTGCTGCCATTCGGCGCGATAGCGGGCCGCAGAGTTGGTGGCGAAGCCGAATGCGGGAGCGTTGGTCACCCCGTGCGTCACGCTTCTACCGCCGGGCTCCGACTTGTCCGGCTCCGCGTCGTCAATAAAGTAGCCGGTCAACAATCCCTGCGCCGCTGAACCGAACCGATATTTCAAGTCCGCGCCGGTGCCAAAGCCGCGTTCCGTCCGCTCATCGGCGTGAACCGTCAGGTCCATGTCCTTGTTCAATTTCCAGGCGAAACTGGACAGCAGGAACGCTCCCCAAAGCGAGTTGTCGCCCACGCTCACCACCATCGGCGGCATGTCTCCCTTCAGCGACCAGATCACGAGGGGCGACCAAAGCACCGGTGTGGTCCTCTCATGCACCGTGGCATCGTGCAACACCAGTCGGTCACCCGTCCACGTTTCGCCATGCTTCGCTTGTAGATAATAGCCGGGATGCTCCAGGTCGCTGGTCGTGACCGTGCCGCGGGCGAACACATAGTGGTTGGTGCCCACCTGCTCGAGGTTCTGAACATGCAGGTATACCGGATCGACAAACCCGCGTGCTTCGTCCGCCTTCAACCGCCGGGTGCCAAAGTTGTAGTACGCCGACGGCGCGACCCATTCCTGGGCGCCCTGGTTGATCCGGACATGGCCTTCGGCCCAGGCTTCATTGGTTTGTTTGTTGAACCGGATCCGGTCGGCCACCAACGTGACATCTTTGTCCCGCATCATGGCATTGCCTTCTGCGACAAACGTCTTCGAGACGTTGTCGAACGTCATCTTCTCCGCGTTGATCGTCGGGGCCGAAGTTTCGCCGATCTCGTTGGTTGCTGCCTCAGCCACCACATTGATCGGCGGCGCCACGGTCACGTTCGTGGACGGCTCGGATACCACATTCGTCGCTGGCGTGATCGACGGGCTGGTGGTTGGCTCTGTGACCGCGTTCGTCGCCGTCTCGATGGTCGCGTTGGTGACCGACGGCTCGTCGGCGCGTACTTTCATCGCCCCAGCCACCAGCGCCGCTGCCAACCACAGGAATCGCCCCACTCTCCTCATAAAAGCGGGCGAACGCTAACACACCCCGCGTCGCACCAGCAAGGCGAAAGCCCCGTTCCTCCAAAGTCCAAAAACCGCCAACACATCTCATTCCTGCGAGGTGGATTCGCAAATCTGCTGGCGCAAGCGCCCTGTGATACTGCGCTTGCCTGGAAAAACGCCCATAGTCCCGTGGTTTTCGAAATCCTCTATGACCGTGCACGATGGCTGCTTCTCTCCTGACTGCGTGAGCCAACAAATGGGAAACAACCACATGAAGAGATCAAAGATTCCTCCGGCGAAACTAACCGATTGGATTGAGTTCTGCTGGCTTTACGTCATCAACCCCGTCTTTCGCGCTGCGCCGAACAAACGCAAAGCGTACTTCGAGCACCGCCTCGGCAAGATCTACAACCTCCCTTGCTTCTGAGTCCCGCCCCGCGTCCCCTGCGGACTCCGGCAATCCTCGGGACTCGTCCGGCGAGACGCTTCCCTCCACAGGCTGCCACAATGCGTCGAATTCGGCTGGTTATCCCGCGCGGAAAATGTCCCGAACCGAGCACTTCAAGCGCTTGGTGATTTGCTGCAGACGGCGTAGCGTAATGCTCTGCTCACACATTTCCAGCCGGTGAAGCGTGGACGAAGGAAGTCCAATCTTGCGCGAGAACTTGGCATACGACAAGTCACCCCTCCTCTTGCGCAGGAAGGAAGCTAACTGCCTTTCCAACGACTCAGCCATGTAGGCTGACATTGCCCAAGAAGTCATCCCATTTGCGGGATATTTTCGGGGTGTTTTATCTTGACGTGCACGGCGGTTCGTGTATCCTCCAACCTGTCCTTCCACGAGTTGTGCGGAGAGGGCGCTTATGGAGAAGCGAACCGCAATCATTCAAATCCTTGTGTCGACGGCGCTGCTATGGGCGGTTGCAGCGACGCAGGCGCAAACAGAGGATGTCTCCGCGGTTGCCAGCGAGTGCGGTGTGACTGTTCTGACCAACCTCAGTCAGATTGTCGTCGCCATCGATAACCCGGGACTGACGTACCCGCAGGTTTTTCCTTACGACGCCGGGTTCGACCCATGGGACACGTGGTTCGCCGATTTCAGCCAGTTGCCCGAGGGCCTCGCGGCGATCCAGAACTACCCCGGCCAAGAGCAGAATGGCGTCGTGTTCTTTCCACTGCGCGTGATCCAATATGCCGACACGGGCGAGACCGTCCTGCAATACCCCTACTTCGGTGTCGAGTTACTGTGGCTGCCATCCCCGCCGAACTACCAGCCGTTTCAGCCGTACAACGAAAAACTGAGTTCGTATTGCCAGCAGACGGGCCAAAATCCAACCAATTACGAAGCGCTGATTTCCCGCGGCGAGTGGTTTTTGGATCCGCCCCGAATCTGCATGGACCTCTGGGTCGCGCCGCTGGCGTGCTGCGCAGCCTTCGAGAGTAACCTGGAGGCGCAGGCGGAGGCTGACGCGGCGGCGGCAACGACCGCTCAACCGAGCGAGAACTCGACCCTCCACGCAATGGGAATGGGCGGCGGTTTCATGGCAATGGATGATGATGGCGGCGGCGGTGATCCCTGCTCGATTACAAATGAGACGGCTCCGTTCAGTATCGTATCCGTCACCATGAGCGGGCAGGGCTGCACCCTCCAGTGGACCAGTTGTACAGATCACGTCTACATCGTGCAGGCCGAGGGCAGTCTCACCCCCACCTCGTCGTGGACCAACGTGGCGTGGATGTTTGGGGCTAACCAGACAACGAGTTGGACCGACACCAACGCGCCTGCGTATCAGGCTCGCTTCTACCAAGTGGCTCGGGCTAATCCGAATACGTTGAACAACGGCATCCCCTACGGTTGGGCTGTGAACCACGATCTTGATCCCCTCGATACCAACCTTGCCACGGAAGATCCCGCTGGCGATGGGATCGACAATCTGCAGAAGTATCAGTGCGGCCTGGACCCGCTGGTGCCGTACGTCATCCCCACGCCCACGACAGTCAGTTCGGGCATGTTCAGCAACTCCGCTTCCATACCGGCGGCGGGTGCCGGAGTCAGTTACCCTTGGACGGTCACCAACGGCACGATCACCACCGGTCAGGGCACGCCGAATATTACCTGGACCCCCGGCAATCCCGGCGCCGCGACCATCTGCGTGACACTGTCCAATTCTTCGTCCTGCACCGTAAGCATTTGCACCAACATCGCCGTCACCCGCGCCTACTATGTGGATTACTCCAGCGGCTCGGATGGAAACAACGGAACGAACGCTACGATCCCATGGAGGCACTGCCCGGGAGACCAGCAATATGGAGGCTTCGTCAGCGCCCTCCATCCCGGCGACACGGTGTTCTTCAAAGGTGGGGTGCAATACGTACTCGCCGGGGATGGAGGCATACCTTACGGAACCGGCATCGGGATGTACTGGAGCGGCAGTTCCAACAAACCCATCACGTACATGAGCACGAACGCTTGGGGCACTGGCCGGGCCATTTTCACTGACAACTACAGCAGCAACTTCATCGCGGCGTTTTACATCTACGGCAGTGCCAGCAACCTCGTGTTCAACAATCTCGAGTTCGGGCCGATTGGCGGGACGAACAGTCTGCCGACGATGGGGTCGCCTTCCGGTAACCCGGGCGCGACGACCACTCCTAGCAACGGCGTCGTGTTCTTCGACACTAACGTTGGGGGTGTAAACTTCGACGCGCCGCTGTACTTCAACGTGTTCAATCTCTGTACCCAGTTCCAGAACACCTACATCGCCAACGCGGGCACCTTGTCCGTGAATTGCACGAACACCGTGGCGAGCAGCCCGTTTGTCGTCACCAACACCACGTTTTCTATTCCAGCCGGGGGGTTTGTTACAAGTGCGATTGCTTTCCCGCCTGTCACTCCGGCGACGGGCTGGTACACGAACGCCGTCACGTACTACTTCAGCAACGGCGTCGTGCTCGTCGCCCAATGCATTGCGGCTGCGGCGCTGCCACCGAAGAACGGTTACGGCATCTGGGCCTACTACCAGATGTACAACGTCACAGTGGAAAACTGCTACTTCCACGACTTGGGGTACTGGCAGAACGCGGGGCCGCTGAGCGGAAACACCGTCGCGGGTAACGGTGACTGCGTTCAAGGATTTTCCAGTTCAGGAATCCGGTGCTCCGGCGGTTCAGGGATCACCGTGACTAACTGTGAGTTCACGAAGGTCCATACCGGGGTGGAGATCAACGCCGGCACGAACTCGTCCAATATCAGTATCGTCGGCAACAATCTTCACGACTACATCGTGTGGGGGATAATTCTCGACCCTACCGCCGGTCTGATTCAGAACGTGAACATCAACAATAACCTGCTTCACGACGCGGCGTGGGCGTTCGGGCCAACTTACCAGACCATGATGGTCACACCGAATGTCTCCCCGCCGCACCAAGACCCGATGTACGTTTACAACCCGAGCAACACGCAGGCGAGTGTCGCGGGCGCAATCCTGTCGAACATAAATATCTACGCGAACACTTGGACGACAACCCACACCAACGCGACAATGAGCGCCGATCTGTACTTGGAGTACGCGCCCTCGGTCAACGTCTACAACAATCTGTTTGACGCACCCAACAATGGTGGCTACGGTGCCAGCTACCCCATCGACATCTCGTGGGAGTTGAATCAGGGCGGCACCATTCGGATTCTCAACAACACCTTCCTGGTGAATCAGCCGGGGGCGAATCTTGTTGCCGCAATAGAAATTGGTTGTGGGGGTTATGTGAATCCGCCGCTGATGTGGCCCCCAAATGCTTACCTACAAATTCTCAACAATGTTGCCTATTCGTTCCTGACGTCTGTGAATGAGGGCGATTTGTTTGTAGTGGGCACTGTGACGAACCAGTACCCGCTCGCCCAGTGGACGATTGACTACAACGACTGGAACCCACAGTCCGGCGCAAGCGACGCCTATTTCTGGTGGAATAATTCGGTTGGGTTCAATACAAACGGGGGGCTATCAGTTGAGCGGTATGTCGGATTTGACGCGCACGGCATCACCAACACGCCGTCATTCCTGAGTCTCGCGTATGGAGCCACGACCAACAGTTATTTGAACAAGTATTCGATCACCAACGGCCCGACAGTTGGGGTAGGCACAAACCTGAGCGGACTGAATCTGCCGGGCTTGAACGCAGACATCAATGGTAACCCACGCCCATCGTCCGGCGCATGGGATTTGGGGGCCTATCAACATTGAGGGGAAAGGTAATGAGGAAGCTCACTTTCGCGGCTGTGCTGTAACGGCGGTCTGCGACCGCCGAGAACTGTGGTTTGCTCTTGCAATCGTGTAGATAACCATTGTATATTCCGTTCCAGAGGTCGGGTGCATATGAAGAGAATCTTAGGTGTAGCCTCGAAGGGGTTTGTCCTGTTCTTTAGCGTGTACCTCTACAATCCCATCGCATTTGCCGACACCCTTTATGTCTCGACATTTGATGTGAATACGATAGACAAGCTTGATTCTGTCGGGAACGTCTCTACCTTTGCAACTGCTGCCTCAGGTTTGAATTACCCTGGCGGTTTGGCTTTCGACACCAGTGGCAATCTCTACGTGGGGAATACGGGCGGCGGTCTCCAAGGCACCGACACAATCGAGAAATTCGATTCCAGTGGAAATGGTTCGATTTTCACTAGCACGGGTTTAAGTTACCCCACAGGTCTCGCCTTCGACGGCAGCGGCAACCTGTATGTCTCGAATATCGGTAACAACACAATCGAGAAATTCGACTCGAGCGGCACCGGGTCAGTCTTTGCAACTGCCGCCTCTGGTTTGGACTCGCCAGAGGGTCTTGCTTTTGACGGCAGCGGCAATCTCTACGTGGCGAACTATAGCAATACCATTCTGAAATTCGATACTAACGGAGTTGTCACGGTATTCGCCAGTTCGGGACTATCCAATCCCCGAGGTCTCGCCTTTTACGGCGGCAATTTGTATGCGGCGAACGCCGGCAACAACACGATCGAGGAATTCAATTCAAGCGGACAGGGATCCATCTTCACATCGACGAATCTCCTTCGATTTCCTGTTGGCCTTGCCTTCGACAGCAGCGGCGATCTTTATGTTGCAAACACTTTCACCGCCTCTATCGACGAATTCAATCCCAGCGGCATCGGGTCCGTATTCGCATCCGGTTTGGGCAACGCAGCGTATCTTGCCATCGAGGAGATTCCCGAACCGTCCGCGTCCACTCTTCTCCTCCTCGGCCTCGGCCTTTCCTGCTTGTCCCGAGTCGCGAGGGGCCCTCGCCGTCTCCCACCGAGTGGCGTTGTCGCGTGACTCACGGTATCGCCGCCGGTGACCAGCAAAGCCGGCCCGGTCACCGCACGGCGACCACCTCGATTTCCACCAGCGCATCTTTTGGCAGTCGGGCGACCTGCACCGCGGAGCGCGCCGGTGGCTCCTTTGTGAAATACTTCGCGTACACCTCGTTCATCGCCCCGAAATGGTTCATGTCACTCAAGAAGACCGTGGACTTCACCACGTTGCCGAAATCCAGACCCTGCGACTCCAACAAGCCCCGAATGTTCTCCAGAACTCGTGTTGCTTGTTCGGCGATTCCGCCCGCGACGATGTTTCCCGTGCCCGGATCGAGCGGGATTTGCCCCGCGCAAAACAAATAGTCTCCGGCCCAGACCGCCTGTGAATAGGGTCCGACCGCCTTCGGTGCGGCATCGGTCGCCACGATTTGTCGTTTCATTCGTTCGCCTCCGTCGTTCGTTCCCTTGAATCTTCCAGACGCCACGCCAGCCACGCCGCCATCGCCAGGAGCACGAAATCTTCGGCCAGAGCGGTGACGCCCACCTTTCGCGCATCGACGGTGCCGAAGCAGCCGCAGCGGATGTCATACCCGTGGACCAATGCCGATCCGATGGCTGCCAAAAACACAACCATCAACGCGGCGATCACCACCGCGCTCGCGCGTTTCCAGATGCCGAGGACCAACAGTCCGCCCGCCAGCAGTTCAATCCACGGCAGCGTGATGGCCACGAGGTTGTTCAACGCCCGCGGGGGTACGTGATAGTTGGCGACATCCTGGGCGAACTGCGTCAGGTCGGGAACGCGCGAGAACTGGATTCCATGCGCGTGACTCACCTGCACGTTCCCAATCTTGACGATGGCCGAAACGATAAACACGCCGCCGATAATCAGCCGCAGAATCAGGTTCACAATCTTCACGGCTGGCCCCCTGCGTGCGTCAGCAACCCCGCCGTGTGCCACGAGGTCCAGCCATTGGTCAGCACACGCACGTTGTGATAGCCGAGCTCGCGGAGCCGGTCCATCAGCCGATGACTCAGATCGCACTCTTGCCCATCGCAGTAGACGACAATCCTCAAGTCGGGCGTCAACATCGGTTGAATTGGCGGATAGTGGGCGTCGAATTCCTCAATCGGCAGGCTCAACGCGCCCGCGATGTGCCCGGCCTGATAGTCCGCCGTCGCGCGCGCATCGAGAAAAAACGCCGTCCCGCTGCCCCACATCGCCTTCGCCTCTTCCAGCGCCACCGTATCACTGGCCTGTGGCGGCGCTTTGGGTGGCGTGAGTAACGGGATTCGCCGTGGCGATATCGCGTTGGCAGCCAAACCCAGCGCGGCGCCGGCCATCACGATCACCAGCGCTCGCCGCAGCGTGCCCGCCATCTCTCGACCGGCCACTTCCGCAGGACGATCATCACCGGTATCGTAATCTTCCTTCAAGTGCTGCGGGTGAGTCGGGTGCGTATCACTTGCCCTTCAGCACGATGATCGTCACCGGTACGACAATCTTCGGTTGCACGGACGTGTTCGTATCAAAGCTGATCGTGCCCCGCTCGGATTGCTTTGGCGATTCCGCGAACTTGGCAACCACGGAATACACTTTCCCCGTCTCGACGGTCACCAGCTCGACCGTCAGGTTCGTCAAGCTGGTGCTTAAATTCGTGATCTGGAGGGGTCGATCGGGATGCGTGGAGGACACGGTGATCCGGCGGACCGGCAGCGCCCGCGCATCCTGTGTTGTCGCGTGCGACGTATCCGCGACCGGCCAGTACAGTTGTTCGTTATCCAGCACGACGTCCCCAAGCAGGCGCCCGCTGACAAACACGGTCACGGCTGGCTGGCTGATGCCATCGAGAAAAACTTTCACGTTTTCATTGATCGCCCGAGGGGCGCCTTCGCCATGGGCATTGATCACGAGTTTGACCGACTGGTTGTTCGATCCTTCAATGGGTTCCACGCGCGCGGTCAGGAATTTGCTGCTGGGCTGGGTGCTCGCAATCGCAAGCTTCTGGCCGTCCGTCCGTCGCAACACCACGCTCAGGTTGGTGGTCACCCCTTGACGGAGGGATCCCACGGAAAGTTGCTGCGGCGTGACCTCAATGATTTGTTTCATTTCGACTTTGACCGACAGGCTCACGGTCGAACTTTGCGGGTCGTTGGAGGGGACGGTGATGTGCTTCTCCAACTGGCCACGCTGGCCGCTGACACGGACGGTGAAAACCAATTCCCCTTTCTCACCCGGCTTCAGGACGTCGGGCTTCACGCTGGCGACGGTGCAGCCGCAGGATGGCTGGGGCTTGCTAAGCTTCAGGTCGGCTGCGCCGGTATTCTGATACGTGAACGTGCCGGTCACGGACTCCACCAGCGACGTCGGGCCGAAATCGTACACGGTCTTGTCGAACTGAATCTTTGGGGCGGCCGCTGGAGGCGTCGCCGCTATCGCCGGGGTGTTCGTTCCATCTGCGCGGGCGACTCCAACTGTCGCCATCGCCATTACTATCGCTGTCAGCAATTCTCGCTTCATGGTGGTTCTTGCAATCTCCGTTGTTCGTTGAACTTGGGTGTTATCCACATCTTACTATGGCCCCCGACCGTCTGACAAGTGCAACTCTTCGTCCGTTTCACTCGGAAAAGAAGTTGCATTTGACCAGGGTCCGGTTGAAGATTTACCGGTGGTTTTTGACAGTGATCATGCACTTCCCACTCAATCTTTTTATGCAATTCCTCGCTGTGGCGGCGACAACCGCGGGCACGGACAATCTTTCGGAGCCCGAACTCATTGCCCGGTATCCTGCCATTGCCGCCACGACCGTCCTCCTGCTTTCCGTCGGGTTGATTTGCGATCTCTACCTGCTTTTCCGATTTGCGCGGCCTGCGCTGTCCAACAATCCGCCCACCGGCAGCCTCCCGGCGCTCAAGATCGACCCGAAACCATGGAACATGCGCGATTTGCTGGTCGCCGCCTGCGCGCTTATTCTCGTGCTCGTGGCCGGCGAGATGGTGGTCACCCTCACCTTCTACCTTATCCATCGGAATCAAGATGGCGCCCTGCCCTGGCTTCTGGCCACAGACATGACGTTACGGGTCGCCATTCTCTTCGCCTTCGTGGTCTGCTTTCGCCAACGCGGCATTGACTGGCGTCGGGCGGTCGGCCTTCGCGGCATATCGCCGGCGAAATCCATCGGCTTTGGTGCGATGTTCTTTCTCGCCATCCTTCCTCCACTGGCGATAGCGTTCGCAGCCTACTCGCAGTTTTGCCAACTCGTCGGGATCAAGGAGGAGACGCAGCCCATCGCCGACCTCCTTGCCAGTTCTGACTCCATGGCCATCGTGGTTCTGATCGCTGCCTTCGCCATCACGGTCGCGCCCGTTTTCGAAGAATTCTTTTTTCGAGGTTTCGCGTATCCCGTGCTCAAGGAACGTTGGGGCACGCAGACGGCGTTGATGGTTGTCTCCGCGGTGTTTGCCCTGATCCATTTTCACCTGCCGTCCCTGGGGCCGCTTTTTGCTCTCGCGCTTGGGCTCGGGCTGGCGTACGAATTAAGCGGCTCGTTGCTGGCCCCCATCACCATGCACGCGTTGTTCAACGCCGCCAATGTCGCAATGGTTCTGTACGTGCGAGCCCACTCATGAAACGCTTGCGCAAAAAGCATCCCGCAGTCCGTGACCTCGGTGAGTTCGGCTTGATCCGCGAACTTCGGGGCATTGTCGGTTCCTCCGGGAATTCCGTTGTGGTTGGAATCGGCGATGATTGCGCCGTATTGCGCGGCGACAACCCCCACAAATACCTGCTCTACACCTGCGACCCGGTTGTCGAAGGCATCCATTATCGACCGACCGACCCGCCGCGCAAGGTCGGCTGGAAAACCATGGCCCGCAACCTGAGCGACATCGCCGCCATGGGCGGTGTGCCGCGTTGGGCCGTCGTCAGCATCGGGCTGCGACGCGGGACCGACGTCCGTTGGGTGAAACAACTTTATGCCGGCCTCCAGGCGGCCGCGAAAGCATTCGGCTGCCAGATTGTCGGCGGCGACACGACCCGCGTCCGACACGAACAGTTCGTCGTGGTCGCGCTGGTCGGTGAGGTCGAGAGATCGCGAATCACGTTGCGCGGCGGCGCGAAGGTCGGGGACTCGATCCTGGTGACGGGCACACTCGGCGGCTCCCTGCGCGGCAAACATCTCTCCTTCACCCCGCGGATTTGCGAAGCACGGTGGCTGGTCGCCCATTTTCCCGTCCATGCGATGATCGACCTGAGCGACGGATTGTCCAGCGATCTGCACCGCATGGCGGAAGCCAGCCCGCGCGGGATCGGCTTCGAAATTCACGCCGCCGAAATCCCCATCTCTCGGGCGGCTCGCGGCAATCTGTCTGCCGCGCTCCACGACGGCGAGGACTTCGAGCTGCTGTTCACCCTCGATCCACGGCATGTGACCGCGCTCCGCCAGAAATGGGCGCGCCGATTCCGCACGGAACTGACCGAGATCGGCCGCGTCGTGAACTCCAAACACAAAGTGGCGCTCATCCAGCGGGACGGCTCCCGACAACCTCTCACCGCCTCGGGTTATGATCACTTCGCAGCCAGTTGACACACACAGCTTCGAGGAGACGCTGCGCTTCGGGGAACGACTGGGCCGCGAACTCCAGCGCGGCGACGTGGTCGCGTTGTTTGGCGATCTCGGCGCGGGAAAAACCGCGCTCGTCAAAGGCATCGCCCGCGGGCTGGGCATCACGCAGGAGGTGACGAGCCCGACGTTTACTCTCGTGCACGAATACACGGGCGGGCGTCTTCCTCTGTTCCACGTCGATCTGTATCGCCTCGACAGCCCGGAGCAGGCGTTGGCCATCGGCATCGAAGAGTACTTGAATGGTCCCGGCGCGACGGCCATCGAATGGTCGGAAAAGATTGAATCGCTCTTGCCTGCAACGGCAATACGCATCCGCATCACCGCGTCCGACAACAACGTGCGCCGCATCGAGGTCGCATGATCACGCTGGCCATTGACACCTCGACACCGCGTGGCACCGTGGCGCTGTTGCGTGACGACAAACCGCTGGCCGAGGTTGCCTTCGACCGCTCCCAGGCCGGTCAAAATCTTTTTGACGCGGCGGCCAGGCTGCTCACGGAACACCGGCTCACCGCGGCGGACATCGGGTTGCTCGCCGTCGGACTGGGACCGGGTTCGTTTACGGGGATTCGCGCCGGTATTGCGGCGGCCAAGGGCATCGCCCTGCCGCGAAAGCTGCCGATCAAGGGTGCCAGCAGCTATGATGCGCTGGCATTGACCGCCCTGCCGAAGATGCCCCGTGATTGCCCGCAGATGTGCGTGTTGGGCGACGCCCGCCGGGACGAAATTTATTTCGCGCTGTACGATCACACGGGCCGCCGCGTGAAGGACTGCCGGATCGCCACGCTCGAAGCCCTCGCCGACGAGATTCATCAACCGATCTGGTTTGTCGGTTCCGAAATCGAACGATACAAGAGTGACCTGGCGTCGCTCTTTGGCGGTTTCGCATCCATTGCCGAAGCGCCGGTGTTTCCCGGCGCTGCGACGGTGGGCTCGCTGGCTTTTCACCGCTTTCGAGACGATGGTAATCGTGGGGATGAGAATCCCGAGCCAATTTATTTGCGCGCTCCGCAGTACAGGAAAATTGGAACATGACAGAACCCAACCCAAAACCAATTCCACAATGGTCGGCGAATCCTGACCCCACGGATCACGTTACCGATACGGGCCAGAAGGCGTTTCAGATCAATATCGACTCCACGAAGTACGGCACATTCGCGGAAATCGGCGCGGGCCAGGAGGTCGCGCGGTGGTTTTTCCGGGTCGGCGGCGCGGCGGGCACGGTCGCCAAAACCATCTCCGCTTACGACAAAACGGTCAGCGATGTCATTTACGGCTCCAGCGACCGCTACGTGAGCCGGCAGCGGCTCCAACAAATGCTCGATTACGAGTACAATCTGCTGATCGAGCGGCTCGACGCGTCGCGCGGCGCGGAAACGAGTTTCTTCGCCTTCGCCAACACAGTTGCGGCCCGCAGTTACTCACGGCGCGATGATTCCAATGGCTGGTTGGGCATCAAATTTCAGTGCCGCCCGCGCTCCGAACCGTCGCAGGCCATGATCCACGTCCACCTGTTGGACGAGGAAAACATGCGCGAGCAGGAAGCCCTCGGCACCATCGGCGTCAACCTTATCTACGGCGCGCTGTTCCACTTCGAGAATCCGCGGTACCTGATCACGTCCCTGCTGGATCAACTCACCAAGAGCCGCATCGAAGTGGACATGATCAAGTTCTCGGGACCGGGCTTTGCCAGGGTCGATAACCGCCTGATGAGCCTGCAACTGGTCGAGCACGGATTGACCGAGGCGGTGATGTTTACCGTCGATGGCGAGGTCGCGCAACCTTCCGAGGTCCTCTACAAGAAGCCCGTGCTCGTCGAGCGGGGCACATTCCGGCCGGTAAACAACCTGCACCTCGATATGCTCGAATGCGCGCGGCGGCAGTTCATGGCGGCTGCGCCGGAGAACCAGGACGCAGTCGTGCTCATGGAAATCGCCATGCACAACCTGCTCCAGAGCGTCAACGTCCAGCCCGCGGATTTTCTGGCGCGCGTCGATACGTTGCGCACCATCGGCAAGACGGTCCTCATCACCAGCCACGGCGAGTTTTTCCGGATGGTCGAATACTTGCGGCGCGCCACCAAAGACATGATCGGCCTCGCCATCGGAATGCCCACGTTGCAGGAACTGCTCGAACCACGCTATTACGCTGCGTTGCCGGGCGGCCTCCTCGAAGCGTTGGGACGGCTTTTCTCGGGACCGGTCCGGCTCTACGTCTACCCGCGCAAGGAAGCGAACGACCAGCTCATCACCACCGAGAACATTCCCGTGCCCGACAATATGCGGCATATCCTCGCCCACCTCTGGGCCAACCGTCTCATCGAGGATTTGCAGGGCGTCAATACCAACTATCTCGACATCAAGTACGCCGAGTTGCTGGAGAAGATCCGCACCGGCGATTCCGAGTGGGAAACCATGGTCCCGGCCGCCGTCCGCGACATCATCAAGTCCCGCAACTATTTCGGCTTCGGTGGCGGCAACGACGAGTAATCCCCGACGAAAACTGGACACATTCGGTGTTCTCCAGTAAGTTCACACGAGACAATGACGGCGGCACGACAGCACGTCGGTATTTTGGCGTCGGTGATTCTGGCTCCCGCAGTTGTCTGGGGGCAAGTCGGAACGACGGCGAATCCGGGTGGTTTGGCAATCACGAATATACCCGTTGCGGTCCCGGTGCCCGTTTCCCAGCCAGCCGTGGCCGTGGAGCCGGCGCAACCCACCATCGCCGCGCCCCGTCCCGCGGAGGTGGTAATTCCATCGGCAACGGCGCCGCCGCCCGCTTCGTCGGCGACGATTCCGCCGGCGCGCGCGACGGCATTGAAGATACCGACGACCCAGGAATTGCTCACCAAATCAATCGCGTCGGCCCCCGGCGGGTCGCAACAGAAGCTCAATGCCATTGCCGCTTCCCCGCTCAGCCTGTCCCCCACCAACGAGGCTGCGCCGGCTGTTGGCGCGGTAACCCTTTCGACTTCCCCGACAAACTCGCCCGCCGGTCAACCCACCCCTTGGCAGAAGAGCAATCCGCTGCTAAATGGGGTCGATTACCATTGGTAAATTAGTCCGCTTCGGCCGGGGCCGGTCTAGACCGGGACGGCCTCCTTCTCGAGAACTTCGTTCGCCGTATCCTCGACCTGCGCGATGCTGAACGGCTTGCTCAGCCAACGGTTCCCCGTGTCGTTGAAGAACGCCTGTGTGTCCGGGCTGACGGTATCGCCGGTCACGAACACAATGCGGTGGGCCAACGCCGGGTTCCGTTTTTTCACGGTCTCGAAAAACTCCCGGCCATCCATGCCGGGCATGCGCATATCGGAGAGGATCAAGTCGTACGATCGGGCGGCAATGCGCTCGAGGGCTTCCTGGCCGTTGGTGGCGGTGGCCACCTCGTAGCCGTCTTGAGTCAGGACCATTTTCAACAGGTCCACGATGTTCGGTTCATCGTCGACGACCAGAACGGTCCGCTTGGCGGCCCCCGCGGCCGGCTGTTTGATTTTGGGTGGGAGCCGATCCGCTGTCGGGGTGACGACGCATTGGACGATGGGCAGGTCCACGGTAAATTTGGCGCCACCGGCCGGCTGATTCTCGGCCAGAATCCTGCCGCGGTGTTCCTGAACGATGGTGTTGGAAATCGTGAGACCCAAACCCGTTCCCTTGCCGAGCGGCTTCGTTGTGAAGAACGGATCGAAGATCCGGCCGATGATGTCCCGGGGAATGCCGGGGCCGTTGTCCGCCACGATCATCCGGATGTAGTTGCCGGCCTCTTCCGTGCGGATGGTCAAGACGCGGGGATCAGGCCGTTCGCCGAGCACGTGAATTGCGTTGCCGATCAGGTTGACGAGGACCTGTTCGATCTGGCCGGGATCGGCCATCGTCGTGGACAAGTCGCTGGCGAGCCGTTGTTCCAGTTGAATTCCCGCCGCCTGAAGGTTCGCCTCTTGCGTCTCCAGCACGCTGGCGACGAGACGATTGATGTTCACCGCTTTCTTCTGGGGTTCGGACGGACGGGCGAACGACAGCAGGTCACGAACGATGCGCGACGCGCGCGCGCTCTCGTGATGGATACGCTGGATGTTATCGACGGTTTCCTTGTCCAAACCGCTCTTTTCGGCCAGGAGCTGCGAGTAACCGATGACGACCGCCAGCGGATTGTTCAACTCATGGGCAACGCCGGCGATCAATTGCCCCAGCGCCGACAGCTTTTCTGCGCGACGCAACTGCTCGCCAATTTTCTTGCGTTCGCTGACGTCCATCAGGTTGACCTGCAGGGCCGGGCGCTGACGCCACTGCACCAGCGTGGCGTCGCCTTCACAGTTCACCGTCGTTCCATCGCCCTTGACAATGGGGACTTCGGTGAACGGACGGAACACGGCGTTGAACAACTTGATGCCGTCCATCTGCAACGCGGCCGTCTTGACGGTTTGGAGCGACGGACACAGTTCGACAAACGGTCGTCCGACGACGTCCAGCACCGAGCGTTTGGTCAGGCGCAGCGCGGAGGTGTTGGCTTCCATGACGCGATACTGGACCAGGTCGATCACGAAGATGGCGTCGGAGGCCGAATCGAACAGGACCCGGTAGCATTGCTCGGCAATCGTCACCTCCCGTTCCACGATCATGCCGATCACGATCATGATGGTCAGCACCGCGGTCAAGAAGTACTCGAGAGTGGTCAGGGGCTGTGAGCCTTCCGCGTAGGGAAAGGCGATCAGGTGCGCGCCCCACAGCAGAAACCCGATGCCAAGAATCGTGGCGCCGTGGTACGTCTTCCGGCGGAGCAGGTACGCGATGCCGGTGTAGATTCCCGCGGCGGCCAGCAGCGCGAAGACCGGCATCGTGATCCAAAATCGGTCGCGCACAACGAACGCCGCGACCGCGCTCCACACGACGAGCATCCCTGTCGCGAACTTGAGTTCCCGCAAGCTGCGCGGACGACCGGCGAGGTAAAAGCTGCCATAGAACATGTACACGGCGCTCAGTCCGATGCAGCAGCGGCGCATCATGACCAGAACGGGAAACTCCGGCGATTCCTGCAAGCCGATCGCCGCCGCCAGATACCCGGCGTAGGCCGTCCACGAGACAATCCACAGGCTGAAATACGGTCGCCTGGTGCGGTGGTTGAGGTACGCAAACAGCGCCAGGATCATGCAGATGCTCATGAGCGCGAGGATCAACACCGCGTTCGTCCATTCGACGGGAAACGCGAAGTTACCGCTGCCGGCCATCACATGAGTATTCACATTGGTCCTCCCAGATCACGCTCACCCGCAATGACATGCATCGCGGTGATCATAAGCTGGTCAAAAAAGAGCAGGACTTGTGCCCGCAACGATGGTGTATGTCAAGAACACGCACACAACGGGACCATCGCCATGAGCCTGTGCGACCGGGCGATCTCACCAAATTGGTCGTAAAACCGTTCGCCAGTGGGATACCCGGCTTCATCACGGGATGGATTTCCCGGATGGTGGTGTTCGCGTTTGCCTTCGACGACGGCATGGTTGATCGTGGCCTGGGCGAGGCCGGCGTCGTCGGCTTCTGGCATTGGATGTGCTCGAAATACGGCTGGTGGAATTCTGATCGACCGCGTGGTTGCCATAATCGCATGAAAAGAGGATCGCTGACATGAAAGCGCCGATTCCAGCGAACGAGAAAGAACGCCTCAAAGCCCTTTATTGGTATGAAATCCTCGACACGGCGGCCGAGGAGGTTTTCGACGACTTGACGCTGCTGGCCTCGCAGGTTTGTGACACGCCCATCGCATTGATTTCACTCGTGGACAAAGATCGGCAATGGTTCAAATCGAAAATCGGCCTCCCTACGGTTGAAACCCCGCGAGACATTGCGTTTTGCGCCCATGCGATTTTGCAATCCGACGTCTTCGAGGTCAAAGACGCTTTGGAAGACCGACGGTTCGCCGACAACCCGCTCGTGACAACGGCGCCGCATATCCGTTTCTACGCGGGCGCGCCGGTGCGAACGCCCGAGGGCCACGCGCTGGGTATGTTATGCGTCATCGATCAGAAGCCGCGCGAACTCACCCCGAAGCAGAAGGAATCGCTCAACGTCCTGGGCCGCGTCGTGGCCAACCTGTTCAGACAGCGACGGTATATCAACGCGATGCAACGCATGGGTTCGGCGAGCAGTGCGACCGAGGCTGTCGGAACCGTCGAGCTCCAGCAGTGATACATGGTAGCACCGCGTATCGCGTGGGGATCCGCAGCGTGGAAATCAGCAGCGCGCTACCCAAGCTAGGGCAATGGCTTTCTTGTAGTAGTTCACGGCGAGTGTAGGTGCGCCTAGTACCCCGAACGCAACTCCCAGATTATTCTGTGCGTAGGCATACTTTCCGTCCATCTCCACAAGCTTCTCGTAATGCAGCGCGGCGAGTTCGGTTAGCCCGGCCTGTGAGCACGCATATGCTGTATCAAAGGCGGCGCGATGGGCCACGGCGCCTACTGTGGACGGGAACGGCCAGCGACCCCGACTTTGGAGTCGGGGCAGGCCTCGGAATCGGGGTGAAGTTAGCCGTCCCTGGCGCGGGACGTGGTGGGGCGTTTGGAGTTGACAATCCATCGCAATATGATATACGGTTGTGTATGCATCGGTGTTTTATTGGTATTGGGGTTCAGGTCGTGATGGCACCGGGGGGGCGTGGGCACAGCGTGCCACGAATCGGACACGAATGGCACGAAGCACGGGCAAGTGGGAGTGGACAGGCACAATCTGGAAAGCAACGGCTCGGCGGTCATAGACCGCCGCTACAGTATGGACACTTCGGCAACTACGCGCGGCGGGGGGCGAGGACTGCGTAAAACATGAAAATTACCAAACGAAGCCAATTTTCCGGGGTGTTGTAGGATGTGGATTACATTGAGGGACAAGATGTTAGTAGTCAAAGTGTGCCATTTTGTCACATGGCTTTGTTTTGCCAAAATTGGCTTCGTTTCGGGGGTTTATGACGCTCGCGTCGCTCTCCGGGCCGGGATTTTGGTGGGGGTCCTGCTGAGCACAGATGTTGCGCCTCTCGCCTATTCGCAAACGGCCCCGAAGGACGTGCTTCCTCCGACCAGCGTTGCGCGACCGCCGGTTTCGCCCACGTTGAACGTCCCGTCCCCGGACAACGTTGCTACGCCATCTCCTGTGCCGACCGCCATTACGCCGCAGGCACCGGCGCCGCCGGCGCAAAGCGTACCGCAATTGCCAGTGCTCGGCGTGGTCGAAACCAACAAGCTGAAAGCGCCCGCGAACGGCGAACCCGTTGGTTCTGGTTCGAAACAATCGTCGTTGTGGACGCAAACAAATGCGGCGCCATCGTCTGCCTGGGGAAAGACCACCACGGCTGGCAGCACGTCGCCATCCGCCGCCAAACCCGCGCCCGACGTGTGGTCTACGCCGCCGCCGAACACGCATCTATGGGATTCCACCATGCCGCTTGGTTTTTCCGGCACGAAGACCGACTCGAAGTAGAAGCACAGTCGCCACCGCTGCCGGAGTTTTGGTACACTGCTACGGATTATATGGTTCCGCAATCGTATTACCGCTGCTGGGTGGAGGTTGATCTCGACGCGCTTCGGCACAACGTCGCCGCGATCCGCCGCCGCATCGGGCCAACCGTGAAACTGATGGCGGTAGTGAAAGCCGACGCCTACGGCCACGGCCTGGCGCAGGTCGGGAGCACCCTCATGCAGTGCGGCGTCGACGCGTTCGCCGTCGCCAATCTGTCCGAAGCGTTGCTGCTGCGGCAAATCGGCGGAACCGGCTGGCCGATTCTGTTGTTCGGCTCGGCGCTGCCGTTTGAAGTGGCGAAGATGGTCGAGCAAAACATCACACCCACGATCTCGACTGTCGATGAGGCGCAGCTCTTCGAAGAGGAAGCCCGTCGACGCGGCAAGGCAGTGAACGTGCACATCGAAATCGATACCGGCATGGGGCGCGTCGGCTTCTGGCATGAAGAAGCCGTCAAAACCATTTTGCAGATCACGGCGCTGCGGCACGTGCGCATCACGGGGTTGTACACGCATTTCCCATCGGCAGACGAAAATCTCGATGAGACCCGTCGCGAGTTGGGTCTTTTCCAGAAGGTCGTCCAAAAACTCGCGAGCAAAGGAGTCACAATCCCCTTGCTCCACACCGCGAACAGCGCGGCGGTACTGCGATTGCCCAAGTCTCACCTCACCATGGTCAGGCCGGGGCTCCTGCTCTATGGGATTTGTCCGACGAAGGCGCCCTTTGGTGAGTTTCGCCCCGTCCTCTCGTTCAAGGCGCGGGTGGCGTACGTCAAAGGCGTCGCCGCCGGCCGCACCGTCAGCTACGGCCAGACGTTCAAGGCCAAAAAAACAATGCGAATCGCCACCGTCACCGCGGGTTACGCCGACGGATTCAGCCGTCATTTGTCCAACAAAGCGGAAGTGCTCATTGGCGGAAGGCGTTGTCCCGTGGTCGGTCGGGTGACGATGGACCAGATCATGGTGGACGTGACGCGGGAAACCCACGTGCAGTGTGGCGATGAGGTGGTGTTCATCGGTCAACAGGGCGACGCGCGCATCACGGCCAGCGACGTGGCACGCTGGGAGGACACGATCCCGTGGGAAGTGCTCTGTGGCATCACCAAGACCGCGCGCGTCCCCCGCATCTATCGCGGCGTCGCTGCCGCGTAGATTCTCTTCGTGAGGCAATTTGCCAACGCACTCTTCCGGGCTTATCTTCAGCGCAACGAGCAAAGGAGGCATATGAAACAAACCTCGAAAGCCAAATCAGCGGTCAAGCGATCACCTCGAATCAAGTGTGCGTGCGCGAGCTGCCAGTGTACGGTGGCCGCGACCGGCGGTGTGCGGCGGGACAATCTGGTGTTCTGCAGTGAGACCTGCGCTTCACGGACCTGCACGGTCGAATTGTGCGCCTGCGAGCACGACCATTGCGCCGTGTGACAGCGGACAACTTCCAGGGCAACTCAGAAAGCCCGTTGATTTCCCGTAACGGGCAACTCCATCGTCATCCCCTGCCATCTGTCGCTTGCCTCCATGTCCCCGTATCCTGTACAGATACAAACTGAGGACTGTGATTCACGGAGGGTGACAAAGTTCTTGCCAGGACAAGGCTGAGTCTCTTCCCACGCAGGTAGGTAACGATGTCGAACAAGGGTATCGTTTCAGGCAGCACGTACCGGTCGAGCCGGTCGCGACAGATTTTCAAGTCGATCCCCCATTACCTGACGGAATTGCGGCGTGTCCGCTCGCCCGGAGAATTCTGCGAGTGGCTGCAATTCAAAATGCCCTATCTCTTTCCCCTGCCAGCGTTTCCCCCTCGGATCACTCTGGAGCTCACGAATGAGTGTAATCTCGCTTGTCGCCACTGCCACCGGAACGAGATGAACCGCCCCGTCGGCATGATGGATGGCAAGCTTCTGGAAAAAATCGCCGCCGAGATCGGCCGGCATCCGACGTGCGCAGTCAAGCTGGGCGGGTTGGGCGAGCCGGCCCTGCATCCGGATTGCAAGAAGCTCGTGACAACATTCCGGGATCGGAGAACTCGGAGCTCTTTCTATACGAACGGCACATTGCTTCATCAAATTCCGCACGAAGAACTGTTGCGGGAGTGGAAAATCCCGCACTTGATCGTTTCCGTGGATGGACTGGATGCCAAATCGTACGAACAGATTCGCGCCGGTGGAGAGTATGATCGACTCCGGGCGGCTGTTCAGGCCTTTGTTAATGCGCGCAAGAAACTGCGTTGCCAGACGCCACTGATCGAAGTCAGACATGTCATTTTTCCGCATGAAAGCGACACTCAAATTGCCGAGTTCAGGAGATCGTGGCTTCAGGTCGCGGATACGGTTATGTTTAACCCGTTCGTGCCTCACGGGCCGGTGAACGCCTGCGGTTCATCCCATCGACGCCGTTGCCGCGACATCCGTCGCGAGTTTTATATTCGCTGGAACGGGATGGCGCCCCTCTGCGGGTATCAGTATCTCGTCACCGGACAGGAATGGATTGCCGACCTCCACGATATGGACATCCAACAAGCCTGGCGTCTCGAACGGCTTGAGAAAGTCCGCGCCATGCACCGCAAGGGTATCCAGGCAATCCCCGACTTCTGCAAGCTCTGCCACCAAACAGCGTGATCAGATTGCCGCAGAACAGGCACGGCAGTACGACCGACCCGTTTATTTGTGTGATGTCGTGCGCTTACGGGTTTTACGGGCGCGTGATCGCTCTTTGTGCTTTGCCGACTCCCACAAGGCGTCGAGTTCTTTGAGAGTACAATCTTCGAGGCGGCGACCGCTGGCGTGGACGGCTTTCTCGATCCGCTGGAACCGGTTCACGAACTTGGCAATGCTGCGGTTCAGGAGTTCTTCCGCCTGCAGATCCTCGAACCGCGCCAGATTCACGACCGCAAACAGCAGGTCGCCGACTTCTTCTTCGAATTGTTTGCGGCTCTTCGATGCAAGCGCGCCTTTGAGTTCGCGGACTTCTTCCTCGACCTTGGCGACAACATCATTGACGTGTTTCCAGTCGAATCCGACCCGGGCGACTTTGCGTTGGACCTTGTCGGCTTTCAACAACGCGGGCAGATGTTTCGGCAAATCTTCCAGATGGACAATGCTGCTGGCGCCTTTTTCGGATTTCTTGATCGCCTCCCATTGCTGAAGCACTTCGGCGCTGTTGCGGGCCTTCGCTTTACCGAAGACATGTGGATGACGATGCACCAGCTTGTCGCTGATGGATTTCGCCACGGCATCGAAATCAAACGTCCCCTCCTCGCTGGCCATTTGCGCGTGGAAGACAACCTGTAGCAACAGATCACCGAGTTCATCGCGGAACGCGTCCATCTTCTTTTCATCGAGGGCGTCGATCGCTTCGTAACATTCCTCGATGAGGTTGTGGCGGATGGATTGGTGGGTTTGCTCGCGGTCCCATGGACAACCGCCTGGACCGCGCAGCCGCGCCATGATCGTCAGAAGACGGGTGATGTTCTTGGTCTGAGTTGCCATACCGAGCGCGCTAGAATACGTGCCCCAGACAGCGATGGCAAAGAAAATTGGGTCCCGATGTCGGGTCGAGAAAACCAACGGCGCGTTGCCCAGCGGTATGCGTACACCGATACCGATGGCTTCTGGCTTCGTGTCCAAAGAAAAGTGAGCAGGGCGGTTGAACACCCTGCTCACTGAATTTGTCGTAAGACCGTTGCGTGATTATGCGCGTGACCGGCTTCCGCTGGGGAACGCCAATACCTTCTCTTCTTCCTCCGTCAGAGCTGTTCCTCTAAGTGGCGCGGCTTGTTCCTTCCGCCGCAACTCCCAGAGCCGCTCCAATTCCGTCTCCAACGACGCTATCCGATGCGTGCCGACTGTCGGCAGATCGTCCCCAGCATTGGCCAGTCGGCTGCGCAAAAGCTGCAATTCATCAGTCACTTGCGCAATTTTCTCCAGCAAAGTGGGTTCCTTCACGGGACGCACCACCCGCGCTAGACGTCGCAACGGTGACGACCGACGGGTCTTTTTCATAGTTTTCTGTCGAGCTTTCATCATTTTGTATTCAATCAGACACCTCGGTTATATCAGTTGTTCAATTGAAAACAAGCTATTTTCGGCCAGTTTTCGCAAAATCATGATGTAACCAATTGATGGTGTGGATCTTGCGCGTTGTTTCCAATTCGCAATATAGTGGTAACCTAGTGCGCAAGAGGGGTTACCACCCGCAAAGAATGAGCTAGGAATTGAGTGTGTAGCTCAACAGCTTTTCGCCATCGAATACGAAATAGCCGCAAAACTTCTTCCGCTTCAGCAACAACGGCAACCAGTAGGCGTCATCCTCCCACATGTCATGATACGGAATCTGGTCAATTTTGGTCCAAATCGGAGTTGCTTCGTCCGTTTCGCGAAGTTCCCCATCACACCCCCCTGCCGCAAAAACCGCAACGTGCAGCTTGTACCCGTCGAGAAACTGAAAGAACAGTTCGCCGATGTGCTCCAGATCCGTGGGCGTGACGCCAAGTTCCTCCTGAGTTTCACGAATCGCCGACTCGAGTGCCGTCTCCCCTTTCTCAAGTCTCCCACCAGGGCCGTTGATTTTGCCCGCGCCCAGTCCCCGCTTCTTGCGAATCAACAGGATTTGTCCATCCCGTATCACGAAACAAAGGTTCGCGTACTCGGTCGGTTTCCACGTCGACCAGTCAATCTGATTCACATTGACTTCAGCGGCGCTCATGGGTTCCTGATGAAAAACCCGTTGGCATGCGCGCAAATCCGCTCCACCATCCGGGTATCGTCCGCCGCGTCCACCAACGATGCCACACGGTCCAGCGGGTTTGTCGCCCCGCTCCCCTGCTCGGGCGGCTCGGCCCATTTGTAGACCATGGAAACCGACAGGCCCATCTGGTCGGCGATGTGTTTCGGGTTATGGGTCTGGAAAACCTCGTGCAACAATTCGTGCGATTTCATGCCGCCACCAATGATTACAAACAAACCGCGCATTTGTAAATGACGCTGCGTCCGGCTTCTACTTCATTACCGCCAATGAACAAGCAAGCCAGTAACGCCGTCGGCGATTCGGGAAGTGCTTGACGCATCAGCCCTGCGCGTCGCGCGTCCAAGGACTGAGCCGAGTCAATGGTCTCTCAGTTTCTGCGAGAAGCTCCTTTTCGGTCAACCCGATGTCTTGGCGCTCCTCAAGACAAACCCGTTTCCCCATGCGCCCCTGCGCTATGTCCGCGCGACGGCGCTTCCGTCTCCGGCCGGCCCGAATTCAGGTGGTCCAGCGCCTTCTGATAACTCCGCCGCTCCAGATAATGCCGCAACATCGGCGAAGCATCGGGACCAAGTCGCTGCTGCAATTCCGTCACGCGAGCCAGTGCTGTCGCAACGGCCTCCCTGTCCTTCTCCGCGACCGCTCGCACGAATCTCGTCAGCGCGTCACGCAATTCTTGTTCGAGGGTGGCCATGCTACCGCCGCACTCCCCTGAGATGTTCGCCGCGTTTCTTGCCCCGTTTGAAATCCCAGAGCAGCCAGTCATCGTCGGGAACGAACTGGCGCTGTTTGCGGTCCCATTTCTTGGGCAACTCGCGGTTGAGCCTCTCCAGAAATGGCAACAGCGGCCGCCGCGGTTTATGACGGCGCTCGTGCTCATCCACGGCGATCGCGTCTTTCCACCCCAGCTTCTTCCGGTACGCGGCAAACCCAAACCCATCGAAGAAATTCTCACTGCCCACCAATGGGATGTACCACAGGCTCGGAATGCCTCGCGGATTCTCGCGAATCGGGATCTCCTTCTCCAACCGCGCCAACAATTCCGCGCCCCGTGGATCGTCCTTCAGATGATCGCGCAACTCGTGGAGTGTGGGGAAATTGATCGGTGGGCTCACGAACAACACCGGCTTGTGTTGCAGCGTCGCCGTAATGATTTCGTGCGGCGTGCCGACGCTGTAGATGTTCGTCGGACAATACGAAATCGTGAAATCGCTTGTGTCGACCATCCGCAGGTCGATGTGCAGTGTCTCCCAAAACTGGCCCGCGCACCACGACCGCGACTCCGCGGCTTTGCCACCCGGCTCGTACGTCCAGCGCGTCTTGATCCGCTCGCCGCTCTTGACGTCCTCGCGGCCATACTCGTACAGGCCGCGCACGTCGGGCTTGAACCACGGGTCGAACACCGTCACGCCCATCGTTTCGAGGAATTCGCCGACCCGGTTGCGCCAGCCGAATTTCCTTTCCGCAGCCCGTGACGCCACGAAATCCATCGGCCCGGACAAATACACTCGGGCTCCTTGCATCAAACCGTGCTGGTTGTTGGTGCGACCCATGGAGGCCACATGCTACGCGGAGCCGTCCGTTACCTCAAGCGACAAAACTCTCCCCGGATGTTCTCCTCGCCCGTGCCATCCACAGCATGAACTCCACGTTCGTTCCCGCTCCCCGCAGCGATCAATTCTGCGGAACAGCCTGTTGCATCGCCTGGTCAAACGTCGCGGCTCCATTGGGGATCGTGCTGGCGATGAACCCGCTGCGAAACGCGTCCTGTTGGGCCGGTGACGCATCAACAATATACGATTGCAGGTACGTAACCAGTTGGTTCATGGTCAGCTTGTATTGTTTCATGCCCGCGCCCCACTGGTCGCCAACCTGGTAATACCCCTGTGCGTCCTGTGCCGTGTAAGTGGCGGTCTGCGAACTGTTGTCGTCCGATGAGTCAGGCGGCGGGCCGGACGAGTAACCCGGCTGGACAACGTATGTGTCATCCGGCTGGGTAGTGTAATACCCATACGTCGGGACGGAGTAATACGGGGAACCGTAGTACGGATAGTAATACGGGTATCCGTATCCGTATACAATCACCGCACCGCCGCGTCCGTGCCTGTAATGATAGCCGTGTCCATAGCCCCTTCCGTAAACCCCGTGATAACCGCCATGGAAACCGCCGCCATGCGTGAACGCCCCTCGTCCACCAAAACCCGGATGACCGGCAACCTCCGCGTGGCCAGAGTAACCGTGGTGTGACACGGAAGCGCCGTGCCCGCCACCGCCTCCTTCACCGCCCCGCGCCTCGCCGCCCCTTGTCCCCTGCCCATACACGGAGATCGCAGGCAAGACCACCGCGAGCAACACACCGAGATACGCTCGTCTCATATCGTCTCCACCTTCTTTCTCTACCAACTAAGACGCGGCAACTCACCGGAATGTTTCATAAATCCGGTAGGACGGCCTCTTCCCTGATGGCCACGTCCAATGGCGATCCAAACCGCGCCGTCGATTTCTGAGCGTTTTTGATCAGTTTCAGGCGTTACGTGTTCCCTATTCCTGCATTTCGTGTTCGCTTTGGGTTCGTTTCGCAATAATAGTCCGACACGAAGCGGCGCGAATGGCCGTCAGCACCGCCAAACGAAGCCATTTTTAGACAAACGAAGCCAAGTGACAAATTGGCACACTCGGGCTGCTAACGCCTTGTCCATCAAGCCAATCCACACCGTCCAACACTCCGGAAAATTGGCTTCGTTTGGTAATTTTACATATATGGGGCGCCCCCCCCTCTGCCCTGAGCGGAGTCGAAGGGCCTGCCCTGAGCCCATCGAACCGGTCCCAGCCGATAGTCGCTTCCCCCTGTGGAGTGCGGCGACTTGTCGCCGCTTTGCCTTTCGTCCCTTCGCTCGCCTCCCCCTTGGACGTTGAGTGTTAAACGTTTAACGTTGAGCGTTAATCCGTTTCTGCTCCCCTATATCAAAGAGCAACAACCAAACCGCGCCGAATATACACAGTCCCATATCACCTGTCTAGCTTTTTTCGATGGCGGATACCCCGATTCCCCATCATGCAACACGCCAAATTTACCCCGACTCTGAGGTCGGGGCGGTAGGGCGCTTGCGCCGCGAGCGCCGTTTCTTCCCTTTCTTCTATAGCGGCGCTCTACGAGCGTCGGTCGTTTGGA
>PLTX01000024.1 GCA_003164675.1 Verrucomicrobiota bacterium
AGCAGCCTCACTGCGACCGGAAACGCCACCATCGGCGGGAGCGAGACGGTCAGTAACACACTCACCGTCATTGGCGGAATCAATGCCGCCAGCCAATTGATTTCGGGTGGCTCGACAATCGGCGGCACCAGCATCGTTGGCTACGTTATCAATCAGCACGGATTGGTGGGACAAACCGCCTCGCCGTGGCCGAACACCTACATCGCGGCGGGATTTCAAAGCGCGTGGAACTCGACCTATACAAACAACAGCGCCTCCTACAGCACCAATTGGCTGGCCTACTACCAACAATTGTGGAAGGGGCCGGGTACGTCGGTTAACGCGCTGTGGCTTGGACAGGCTTCAAATCAGCCAGCCGTGTTCTATTTGTATAAGGGCGCCAGCCCGAGCGGCACTAATACTTCCACCGCGTACTACGCGCCCTACGTCAGCACCAACAGCGGCGCATCGTGGATGACCAATGCTGCATCCGGCTACGGCGTCTGCTCCGATTGCGGCAGCATATCCGACGCCGGTTCTGGCACGTTCAATGAGTACATTCCCGGCCCGGTCAGCCTGCCTCTTGGCGCGACCATCCTACAGTTTCCGGGCCACACGAATCACGTGTGGCTGATCGACACGAGCGGGCTGAACCCTAACCCGACCAACTCACTGTATCTGAATGGCGGCGCAGGAACGCTCAGCGTGTCCGACGTGACCGGCCCGAACTGATAGCCATGAGCACCCGCTGGCAAATCGAACTTGCAATCGTGGCGGCGGTCGCGGTCTGGCTCGGGCTGATCGCCTGGGCTTCGCGCGCATCCGGGGCGCTCCCGCCGTCGTGGAGTGTCAAGGTCTCGACCAATTCGCCCGCGCAAAGCGCGTTCTTCGCGGTGGCCACGTTTAACAGTCCGAACGGGTTCGCCGAGATCCAGGCGCCGAATGGCTCGACGATTCTCGCCGGCAGCATCGTCACCATCTCCAATATCACGGCCACGCTGAGCAATGGCGTTGGCACCGCGACGATCCTGCTTTCCAGCAATGACTGGAAGACGCTGATGTCCCAACCCGGCAGCAGCAGCAACCTGTGGTATATAAGCTTTGTGGAGCAACAATGAAGAGAACCCGTCTTGCCGTTTTCGCGTTTATTTGCGCCTATTCGCGGTTGGTCGTTTCTTCACCGGCCCAGACCAATCTCCACTCCATCACCCTGACCGGCTACGTGATCGTCACAAACTCCGCCACCATCACCAGCAGTGGCAACACCGGTCTGAGCAGCGCGGGCGTCTACGTTGACTTCGCGGGCGGCAGTGACGCCAACTCCGGCAACAGCGTCACCAACGCTTTCAAGCATTGCCCGGGCGATTCCAACGCCACGAGCAATGCCGCGGCCACGGTCTTGCGGCCGGGCACGAACATCTACTTCAAGAGCGGCACCACGTACACGCTGACGGGCGATGGCAACCCGCTCTACCAGACGGGCATCGCCATCGCGTCGGGCACGAATGGCGCGCCCATCTCATATATCTGCAGCACGAACTGGGGGAACGGTCAGCGCGTGATCTTCACGGATGGCTACACCTCGAATTACATCGCGGCGTTCTATGCGCCCGGCGCTATCAGTAACGTCGTGTTCAACAATCTGGAAATCGGCCCCATCGGCGGCTCGGCCACGTTGCCTTCCGACCCGGGGACGGGCGTCCACTCCAGGAACGGCTATGGTCTTTTGTGCGGAAGCACCTTCCAGAATATCACCGTTGCCAACTGCTATTTCCACAACCTCGGCTACACCTTCAATACCATTCCGATGGACGCCAATTCGGTGGCGCAAAGCGACAGCCGCCTGTCGTCCGCGGGCATCGAGCTTTATGGGAGCGGCAGCGGGGTGACGATCACGAACTGCGAGTTCACCCATATGCACACGGGCATCGACCTCGCGTGGTTCAACAATACGTCGAACATTGTGGTCACGGCGAGTTACTTCCACGACGCGATGGTCTGGGGCATCGACGTAGCCGGCATCGCGGGCCTGCTCGATTACGCCGACATCAACAACAATCTGTTTTCGGGCATGGGCTGGTTCTACTCACCGCCGAATTGGACGGGCTACAACTACATCCCGGCCACGTGCACGAACTGCTGGGCCGGTGGGCCGCACCAGGACCCGGTCTTCTGGCGCACCAGCAACATGAATGTCACCAACGGCCTCCACAACTACGTTCGGAACAATGTGTTCCAGACGACGCATCCCAATGAGGTGTTCACGGCGGACATCTATCTGGAATACGCCCCGAGCGTGAACGTCTACAACAACCTGTTCAACAACCCGAACGCGGGGCTGTCCACGACCGGCCAGAACGTCTACACGAATTCAACGGGCATCATCACGACGAATAGCTGGAACGGCGGCGGCGCGCCGCCCGTGGTGATCTCGTACGAGCTCAACGAGGGCGGCACGATCCGCATCTTGAACAACACGGCGATTGTTAACCTGACCAACTCCGCCCAAAGCGCGGCGTTGCTCTGGGGCGCCTGCGGCTGTCTCACGCCGCCATTCACGTGGCCGACCAACGCGTTCCTGCAGGTGGAAAACAACCTGTCGTACTCGTGGGCGACGAACGGCTCGCAGGGCACGCTGCTGGTGCTCGGTGTTGTGACCAACGCGTATCCTGTGTCGCAGTGGACCGTCGACTACAACGGCTGGTTTGATCGAGGCGGTCCCGCTGATCCGTACTTCTGGTGGAACAACAACCCTGGCTTCAACACGAACGGCGCGCTATCGGTCGAGCAGGCGGTCGGCTTCGACACGCATGGAATCACCAGCGACCCGCGGTTCGTCAGCTTGGCATTCGGGAGCAGCACGAATAGCGCCGGCAACAACTATCAGTTACAGTCGGGATCACCGGCCGTCGGCGCAGGCACTAACCTGTCGAGCCTCACCAACACCTGCCCGGGCATAGACCGCGACATCCGCGGCATCGCCCGCACAAACTACAACGGCGGCTGGACCCTCGGTGCTTACCAATACTGAACAACTCATGCACTCACGAGCTCCGCTATTTGGGCCGCTTGGTGGATCGCCGTCGCGGTGCAAGTACGCCGTGGCATTCGGCGATCAATTCGCCTGTGTGAATCCCGATCGCGATCACGAACCTACGACCAAAGACGTCCCGCACGGAGCGGGGTAAATGGGGAGAAGTCGGCAGGAGAGATGTCACGTGTGGAGACGCGGTTCGAACCAGAAGCATGCTCGGGGGGAGCGTGGAAGAAAATCTTGCTGAGAAAACCGACTCACAGGCCAGCCCCGAGAAGTCCAAAGAGCCAAATGCCCCCTGTGGACTCGTCATCAGTCCGTAGAGACCCATTTGTCTGGCAGTAGGGAAAAGGGCCGGTGCTGTCGCTTGGCGTATCGGAGACATGTTATTATTAACTCCGTGACAAGACGGAAGCCAAACAATGACACTCCGCATCAACAGACGGCGGTGTCGTCCCGTGCAACATATACCCGTTTGGCGCACCGCCCCTGGCTCATGGCTTTGGTTTTGGTGATTGTCACATTCGCAGCTTACCAGCCAACATGGCGCGCGGGCTTCATCTGGGACGATGACAATCTCGTCGTTCAGAATCCCCTGATCCGGATGTCGGACGGGTTGCATCGATTTTGGTTCACGACCCAGGCTCCGGACTACTGGCCGTTGACCTCGACGACCTGGTGGCTGGAGTGGCGGCTGTGGGGGAAGAATCCGCTGGGATACCACATGGTCAATGTGCTGTTGCATGCGCTCAGTGCGGTGTTGTGGTGGCGAATCCTGGCGCGGTTGAAGGTCCCGGGCGCGTGGCTGGCAGCGGCGGTGTTTGCGGTGCATCCGGTGAATGTGGAATCGGTGGCGTGGATTGCGGAGCGCAAGAACACGCTGGCCATGTTCTTTTTCGCGTGGACCTGTCTGTGGTATGTGAAGTTCGAAGAGAAGGGACGGCGGGGCTGGTACTGGGTGGCGGTCGGAACCTTTGTGCTGGCGCTGTTGAGCAAGACGGCGGTGGCCACGCTGCCGGTGGCGCTGTTGGGCGTCGCGTGGTGGAGGCGTGGAAGGATCGAGCGCCGGGATGTGTTGCGCAGCCTGCCGTTTTTTGCGGTGGCGGGGCTCTTGGGTTGCGTAACGGTATGGTTCCAATCTCATCGGGCCATCGGCGGCGATATCGTGAGGCAGGACGGTTTCTGGTCACGGCTGGCGGGGGCTGGTTGGGCGGTCTGGTTCTATCTGTACAAGGCGGTGGTTCCCTTGCATCTGTGTTTTGTCTATCCGCGATGGCAGATCGACCCGCGGAACCTGGTGTCCTACGCGCCCGGGCTGCTCGTGGTGGCGGGGTTGCTGGTCTGCTGGCGCTATCGGCAAGCGTGGGGGAAGCCCTGCCTGCTGGCGTTGGGCTACTACCTGACGATGTTGGCGCCGGCCCTCGGGTTCGTGAACATCTACTTCATGCGATACTCGCTGGTGGCCGATCACTGGCAATACTATTCAATTATCGGGCTGATCGCGCTGGTGGTTAGCGCGGGCACAACGATTGCCCAACGAGGCGGCGCCCGCGGCCGAAATATGGGAGCGTTTGCCGGCGCAGCCGTGCTGATGTTGCTGGCCGTGACGAGCTGGAAGCAACAGCACATTTACGCGGATTCGGAAACGCTCTGGCGCGATACCCTCACGAAAAACCCCCGGTGTTGGATGGCCTATAACAATCTGGGAAAGGCCCTAACGGAGGCGGGCCGGGTACCGGAGGCGATTGTCCAGTACGAGCAGGCACTGCGGATCAAGCCTGATTGTGCTGAGGCGCACAACGATCTGGGATTGGCCTTGGTATCATTGGGACGGGTACAGGAGGCCATCGGTCATTTCGAGCAGGCGCTACGCATCAAGGCTGATTATGCCGATGCGCACGACAACCTGGGGGTCGTCTTGGTCCAGTTGGGCGAGGTGCCGGAGGCGGTCGGCCACTACGAGCAGGCACTGCGGATCAACCCTGGTGATGCCGAGGTGCGCTACAACCTGGGAAATGCTCTGTTGAAAGCTGGCAAGCTCGAGGGCGCGATCGAGCAGTACGAGCAGGCGCTACGGATCAAGCCCGATTACGCCGAGGTCGACAACAACATAGCGTTTGCATTGGTGCGACTGGGCAAGGTGCAAGAGGCGATAGGACACTACCAGCAGGTTTTGCGGATCAACCCCGATCTCGCCGAAGTCCACTACAATCTGGGAAAGGCTCTGGCGCAGGTGGGCCGGGCCCCGGAGGCGATTGTCCAGTACGAGCAGGCGCTGCGGATCAAGCCCGATTTCACCCAGGCGCAGAACGCACTCTCGCAACTCCAAGCTCGCCCGTGAGTGACTGACTCGTCGCTCGGCTCCGCTACGGCTCGGTTGACTGGCTGGGCGGTCATCGTTCGGCTACGAGCCATGCGCTTCAACGGATCGGAGCGTATTCGATCGCGGGCAAATTGAGGCGTTTATTTGGCCGTCAAGCAGCCTTGCAGAAAGCTGCTTGACGGTGGGGGCGCGGGACTGTAAAAGTGGCGCGACTCGAATGAGTTCGGGCTCCGTGCGGTCGGGCAAAACGGCCACGAAGAGCATGGCTGGTTTGTGAAGGGCGTGGGGAGACAAGCGATTTGGATGTTTGGTAATCTTCTAAATTATTTCTCGACCGATATTGGCATCGATTTGGGAACCGCGAACACGCTGGTGTACGTGCGTGATCGCGGCATTGTTTTGCGAGAGCCGAGCGTGGTGGCCATCCAAACGGGGACCAGTCACGTCTTGGCGGTAGGGGAAGAGGCGAAACGGATGTTGGGTCGCACGCCAGGCAACATCCAGGCCATTCGCCCCATGAAGGACGGCGTGATCGCCGATTTCGAAGTGACCGAGGCGATGTTGCGCTATTTCATCAGCAAGGTGCATAACCGCCGCTACGGCATCAAACCGCGCGTCATCGTTGCGGTTCCGAGCGGCATCACCGAAGTGGAGAAGCGCGCCGTCAAAGACAGCGCCACCCATGCTGGGGCGCGGGACGTTTATCTGATTGAAGAACCGATGGCGGCCGCCATCGGCGTTGGGCTGCCGGTGCAAGAGCCGGCGGGCAACATGATTGTGGATATTGGCGGCGGCACGACCGAAGTGGCCCTGATCAGCCTGGCCGGTATCGTGCTCAGCCGGAGCGTGCGTGTGGCAGGAGATGAACTGGATGAAGCCATCATCCAGTATATGAAGCGCGCTTACAATTTGATGATTGGCGAACGCATGGCGGAGGACATCAAGATCAAGATCGGCTCGGCCTACCCGCTCGAACAGGAACTGACCATGGAAGTCAAAGGACGCGACCTGGTGGCCGGCCTGCCGAAGACCCTGACGATCACCTCCGAGGAAGTGCGCGAAGCGTTACAGGAGCCGATCTCGACCATCGTCGAGAACGTTCGCGTGACGCTCGAGCGCTGCCCTCCCGAACTGGCAGCCGATCTTGTCGACCGCGGCGTCGTGCTGGCGGGCGGCGGGGCGCTCATTCGGGGCATCGACAAGCTGCTCGCCGAGGAAACGGGGCTGCCCGTTCACATCGCCGATGATCCGCTCAGCGCGGTGGCGATGGGCACGGGCGTTGTGCTCCAGGAACTCGGCTACCTTGAAAAGCTCGCCAAGAATTCATCGTAAGCGCTCTCCCCTGCTCCACCCACATGAACTTGTAGCGGCGCCCCGTGAGCGTCACTCGTTGGCAACGGTCGTGGACCGCTTCCACTAACACGGAAGTTTTGTTTGAACCGTAGAAATTGGGTCATTATCGGACTGCTGGTGGCGGGCTGGATTGTATTTCTCGGCCAACCGACCAGCTTCTCGACCAGGCTGCGTATGGTTTTCGTACAACTTTGCACGCCGTTTGTGGAACTGGGCGACTATTTGCCGTTCGTCCAGTCGCGCCATCTCCTTGCCCGGCAAAACGAGCAGTTGCGCCATGAAACTGATCTTCTGCGCCAGGAGGTCCGCGCCCTTGGCGAAACCGGCCGCGAAAACCTCCGCTTGCGCCAGCTTCTGGATTTGAAGCAACATGCCGCCTTCCACACTGTCACCGCGCGCGTAATCGGCCGCGACGCGTCCAACTGGTGGAAGAGCCTCCAGATTGATCGCGGGAGCAATGACGGTCTGGCCAATAACATGGCCGTGCTCAACGCCGACGGCCTCATCGGCAAAACCATCTCCGTCACTCGCGGCCAGGCGCGTGTTCTGTTGCTCATCGACCCGAATTGCAAAGCGGCAGCGCTGCTGCAGGACACGCGCGAGCCGGGGGTCGTGTCCGGGATCGACACAGCCTTCAACATTTCGCCGCACCTGATCATGACCTATGTGAACCACGACGCGAGGGTCACGCAGGGCGAAAGCGTGATTACCTCCGGTCTCGGTGGCGTCTTCCCGAAGGGCATACTCATTGGCACCACCACGCGCGCCAGGATGAATCGACAAACCGGCATGTACCAGGACGTGGACATCACTCCCGCGGTGGATTTTCGCCGCCTCGAGGAAGTGATCGTGATCGTCGGGCAGGAATGAATACTCTCATCGCCATCGCTGGAATTCTGATTGCCGTGGCGCTCCAGGCACATATGCCGACGCTCTGGTGGCTCGGCGGCGTGCGCGTGGAGCTCCTGCCGGCGATTGTTGTCTACGCCGCGTTGACCATGCATCGCCGGCGCGCGCTGGTGCTCGCACTCGTCGCGGGGTTGACCCAGGACGCGTTGTCCGCCGCCCCCTTCGGCATCTCCGCACTCGCTTACGGTATCTCCGCCATTGTGACGACGAGCCTGCGCGAAGCTCTCGATCGTGATCTGCCGTGGATGCAGTGGAGCGCCGGCGCGTTGACTTCCATCACCGCGTCGATTATCGCCTTCTTCGCCGTCGGCATCTCGTTTGGCAACGTGTTCAAAATGCTCGCGGCCGCGTCGATCGCCGGAACGGTGACGCTCATACTTTTTTTTGTCCTCGACTACGCCCGCATGGCGCGGGGGTTCGAATGATCATCAGTGCGCCATCCCGAGAGCACAACCCGCGTTTGCGAACTGTCGGGGTGATCATCGCGTCCGGCCTGTTCGTGCTGCTCGTCGCCCTGTGGCGCGTCCAGGTGGTGCGTGGCGGGGATTACGGCGCCAAGCAAGAGAACCAGTCGTTGCGCCGCATCCGCGTCCCCGCTGCGCGTGGCGAGATCGTCGATCGCAACGGGGTCATCCTCGCGAACAACCGTCCGAGCTACGATGTGGCGATTTACCTCGACCAACTCGGCCGCGTTTCCAAGAGGACAAACATTGTGCGCGTGGCGCAAGCCACTCTCGGCATTATGAGCGCGGAACTCGGCATGCCACTGACAATCACCGATAGCAATGTGCTTTCCCACTATGAAACGCGCGGACCGCTTCCCCTGCCGGTGTGGCGAGATCTTCGACCCGAACAGGTCGCCGCCTTCGCCGAACGCGCCAGCAATCTTCCCGGCGCGGACCTGATCGTGATGCCGGTCCGTCAACACCCCCAAGGTTCGCTCGCCGCCCATTTGCTGGGATACGTCACCAAGGCGGACGAGAACGACGAAGAAGAAATCGAGAAGTTCTATTACTACCAACCCGACAGCGTCGGACGACAGGGCGTCGAGAAGGCCTGCGACGAATATCTGCGCGGCTCGCCCGGCGGTCGCACGATCCGGGTAAATCCCGCCGGCATGGTCGCCAACGACCTTGGCGAGAAGGAGGCGGAGCAAGGCGCTCGCGTAATGCTGACGATTGACGTACGGCTGCAACGGATCGTCGAGCAAGCGCTCGCGCACACGCCGCTTCCAGCGGGCAAACAATTGCGCGGCGCGGCTGTGCTGCTCGATGTGCACACCGGCGAAGTCCTCGCCATGGCTTCACTCCCAACGTTCGATCCCAATATTTTCAATCCCGGCACACCTGCCCAAACGATCCAAGCCGTCCTTAACGATCCCGCCAGCCCAACGTTCAATCGCGCCATCGGTGGGCGTTACGCGCCCGGTTCAACCTTTAAGACCATCACCCTGCTGGCGGGTCTGGAGACCAGCGTGGTATCACCCCGGGACACTGTCGTGTGCACCGGGTCGCTGCGAATTGGCAATTGGCCACGCCCGTTCAAGTGCTGGGACCACAACGGGCACGGAAGCGTAGACGCGTACAAAGCCATTACCGAGTCATGCGACGTGTGGTTTTATGAAGAGGGCATGAAGATTGGTGTCGATGCGATCACGAGGGTCGCTGCTGAGTTTGGACTCGGCCAACCCACCGGTTTCGACGTCGGCAACGAGCATTCCGGCCTTGTCCCGAACGCTGCGTGGAAGCGCGCGCAAGGCGACCGGTGGCGCGAGGGCGACACCGCGCAGTTATCGATTGGTCAGAGTTCCCTGCTGGTCACGCCGATACAGATGGCGTGTGTTGCCGCAACCTTTGCCAATCGTGGCACGTGCTTGCACCCCTATGTCGTCAAGAGAATCGAGGCGGCCGACGGCCAGGTGGTCCACGAAGGCCAGACGGACGTGCGAACCCACTTGAGCGCGAAGCCGGACCAGATCGAGTTTGTTCGCCACGCGATGCTCGGCGCGGTGCAGGAAGGAACCGTCCGCGCCGCGCAGGTGAAGGGAATGAACGTCGCGGGAAAGACAGGCACCGCCGAATACGACACGAAGGACGGCCGCCGCAACCGCGCCTGGTTCATCGGGTTCGCGCCGTATGACGACCCACAGGTTGCATTGTCCGTGGTGATCGAGGACGCCGCCAGCGGCAGCCACACAACGGCACCGGTCGCCGGGGAGATATTTGCCCAAGTATTTGGAAAGGGTACGAAGGGCACGGTTGCAATGGAAAGCGGGGACTATGCGGACTGAGAAGTACGTGGGAATGATCAAGCGCATGGACTGGCTGCTGTTCAGCGCCATGGTTGCGTTGGCGGTCGCCAGCGCGCTGTTTATCTATAGCGCCTCGTACCACGGCCCCGGCCAACCGATCAAGGATTTCTACAAGATGCAAATGGTGTGGTTCGTCGTCGGCTTGCTGATCTACCTGGCCGTGTCGCTGGTGGACTACCGTCTCATCTGCCAATGGGCGACGGTTTGGTATGTCGTCGCCATCGGATTACTTGTCCTGGTTCTCGTGACCGGCCAGATGGTTTACGGGGCGCGACGGTGGCTGGGATGGCATGGTTTCGGGATTCAGCCCGCGGAAACGGCAAAGCTCGCGACACTTCTGACGGTTTCGTATTACTTGTTCCACCACACGCTCCAAACACGGCGGGAATTGAAAACCGTTTGGATCACGATCGCGATGATGAGCGTGCCCTTTGTGCTGATCATGCTCGAACCGGATCTGGGTTCGGCACTGGTCTTGATTCCCATCTGTTTTGGGTTGATGTTCGTGGCAGGTGTGAGAGTGAAGCATTTGGCGCTCGTTGCAGCATTGGGAATTGTCCTTGCCGGTGTCGGCCTGCCCATCATGTGGAAGTCGAAGGAAAACAGGACCGGCCGTCGAAGCTATCAGAAGGACCGTCTGACCGTCTTCTTCCATCGCGACTACGACCTTACGGGCGCCGGCTGGAACCTCAATCAGTCCCTCATCGCGGTCGGGTCGGGCGGCATGACGGGCAGAGGGTATCTACAGGGCACGCAGAACCTGCTCGGCTATCTGCCCCGCTCGGTGACCCCCAACGATTTTCTCTTTAGCGTGATCGCCGAAGAGGAAGGATTTGTCGGCAGTCTCGTAATTATTTTGTTGTATGCCGTGCTGTTATTTTCCGGGCTACGGATCGCCGCGAACGCGCGCGACCGTTTGGGAATGCTCCTGGCCACCGGTGTCGTGGTCATGCTGTTTTTCCATATTTTCATCAACGTGGGCATGACGATCGGCCTGATGCCGGTCACCGGTCTGCCCCTGCCATTACTCAGCTACGGCGGATCGTTCGTGCTGGCCAGCATGACCGCCCTCGGGCTGTTACAAAACGTGTGGATTCATAGGAGGATCTATTAACTGTGGATGCGATCAAACAGATACTGAAAAAAGGCGAAGAATTGTTTAGCGGACGCCGCAAAAAACGAATCTTCAAGGAAATCATTGTCAACGCCGAGGCGCTGGAGAACCGGGTCGCCGTGCTCGAAGACGGCCAACTCGAAGAGTTCAGCATTGAGCGAACGACCGAGACACGAATCGTCGCCAGCGTATTCAAGGGCCGAATCAAAAACCTGGAGCCCGGGCTCAAGGCCGCGTTCGTCGATATCGGGTTCGAGAAGAACGCGTTCCTGCACTATTGGGACATTATTCCCGAGCAACTCGACCAGCGGGTCGATCTCCTCGAAACGCCGGAGGGCGAGCGCGCCCCGCAAAAACCCAAGATTTCCCAGAAGGACATCCCGCAGCTTTATCCGCCCGGCTCGGAGGTCATCGTGCAGGTCGTCAAAGGCCCCATTGGAACGAAGGGCCCGCGGATTACCACCAACATCAGCATCCCGGGCCGCTACCTGGTCCTGATGCCGTTCAATGCGCAACGCGGCATCTCGCGCAAGATCGACGACGACAAAGAACGCCAGCGCCTGAAAAAGGTCCTGCAGCGCCTCCACATTCCCGAAGGGATGGGCGTCATCATCCGCACCGTCGGGGAGAACCAGAAGAAACGTTACTTCATTCGGGATCTCGAACTGCTGTTGCAAACCTGGAAACAGGTCGAGGAAAAGATCAAGACCCAGTCGGCGCCCTGCTGCGTGTTTCAGGAACCCGACCTTGTCGAGCGCACCGTACGCGACTTTCTCACCGAAGAAGTCGATCGCATTGTGGTGGACAACGAGCTGGCCAACGAACGCATTCGCAACATGATCGGCCAGATTAGCCGTCGCTCTCGCAACAAAGTGCGGCTCTACAATGAGCCCGCGCCGATCTTCGGCCGGTTCAACGTCGAGAAGCAAATCGAGAATGCCTTCCGCCGCCAGGTCTGGCTGAAATCGGGCGGCTATATCTGCATTGATGAGACCGAAGCGTTGGTCGCCATCGACGTCAATACCGGTCGTCACAAATCACAAAAGGATCTGGACACAACGATCCTACAGACCAATCTCGAAGCCGCCGAAGAAATCTGCCGTCAACTCCGCCTCCGCAATATCGGCGGGTTGATCGTGATCGATTTCATCGACATGCGCCACCGCAACGACCAACAGAAGGTCACCCAAAAAGTGCGCGAAGGCGTCCGCCGCGACAAAGCCAAGACCCGCATCCTGAATATCTCGCAGTTGGGCCTGATGGAAATGACCCGGCAACGCCATAGCGAGAGCATGGCCAGCGCCGTCTACGAGGACTGCCCGTACTGCAAGGGCAAAGGCATGGTGAAAAGCGCGCTATCCATGTCCGTGGAAATTCAGCGGAAGGTCGCCGAACTTCTTCGCAAACTGCGCGAGCAGGGCCGGCACGATCAACCGCAACTTCGCGTCTACGCCCATCCGGAGGTACTGAATCGCCTGCGCACAGAAGACGAGACGGTGCTGATCGAGTTGGAGAAGAAACTGAACGGCAAACTTAGCTTCCGCGCCGACCCGACGTTCCATTTCGAGCAGTTCAAAATCGCGGACGCCATCAGCGGTCAAGAACTCGCGTGATGGGCCTGTCGAAATATGCCCGGGGGGTGCGACGCGCGGCGTCCCTGGTGGGATGCGCGCTGCTGGTCACGGCTTCCGTTCGCGCCGCGGACGAACTGCGCATCATCACCCCCACGCCGTCGACCTTCGAGACCTTGTCGCGGTTTACGGAATTGCTGGACACGTTCCAGAAGAATTACGTTCAACCTTCGCGCGTCAATACGGAGTGGTACACCACGGTCGCCCTGCGCGCTTTCGTCCGTTCGATCGACCCGGAAGCGGACCTGCTCACACCGGAGGAGGCGACGTCGAGCAGCGAGTCCAATGCTGCCCTGGCTGACATCGGTCTCACGTTTGTCATCCGCGGAGGCATCCCCACGGTTGTTTCCCCGTGCGACGGCAGCCCCGCGCAACGCGCCGGCTTGTTGGCCGGAGACCAGATCATTGCCATCGACAATTCGTCCACGCTCCTCGCGCAACGCCACGAAGTGGAACGTCTCCTTGGCGGTTCCGTGGATTCCGAAGTAAGTTTGCGCGTGGTTGATCCCATCTCCGGGAACGTACGCGACCTGCATCTCCATCGGGCTGCGCACGGTCCATCTCCCGTGACCACGTTGAGAGCGCTCGACAAAGGCGTCGCGTACTATCGTCTTGCTGAATTCTCGAAGGATACTGTCGACAACCTGCGCACGGCGATGACCCTCGCAAAAGGCGAACGGGCCACCGGCATCATCCTTGACCTCCGAAACAATCCTGGCGGCGCGTTCCTTGCCGTTCAGCCCGTCGCATCCATGTTCCTGCCCAAAGGCGCCGAGATTGCCTCGCTGGAGTATGCGGTCCCGGCCTTGCACACCGGATTCGTCAGCGACGAAGGCGCAAAAGTGATGACCCCCATCGTGGTGCTTGTCAACGGCGGCACGGCCGCGGAAGCCGAGGCTTTTGCGGCTGCCCTGCAAGACAATCATCGCGCCCAGGTTGTTGGCAGCAAGACCTTCGGCCGCGGGTTTCTGGCCATGTCGACCCGATTGGCGAATGGCTCGGTGTTGGTGATGCCCACCGCCTACTACATGCGACCGTCGAAGCAGATCCTCCAGGACAAGGGGCTGCTGCCGGACGTGATCGTCGAGTTGCCGCGTGACACGGAACGTTCGCTGGCACTGGCTGGCTTTGGTGCCTTTGATTGGAGGAACGCCAGAGCGGGAGTGCTGGCAACCGACCTGCCGCTGGCAAAGGCGTTCTCGTTGCTGGCGAAGTGAACGCAGTTGCGGTATGTGGGCCCGGCTGTTAGCATACAGCGCATGTCCGCCATGAATCTGAAAGCCTGTCTCATTACGGCGCTGGCTTTTCTTCTGGCCGCGTTTCCATCGGAGGCCCAGGAAGCCAGCCTGAAGAAACTGACCGCCGAAGCCAACGATCTTTATCGCCAGGCGAAATATGCCCAGGCCGTTCACGTCGGGCAGGAAGCGCTCAAAGTCGCTGAAAAGACGTTTGGTCCATCCCATCGCGAAGTCGCCACCGCGTTGGGCAACCTCGCGGAATACCAGCGTGCCTCGGGGAACTACGCGGAGGCGGAGACGCTGCAGAAGCGGGCGCTGCTTCTCGATCAGAAACTGCTCGGGGCTGAACACCCCGACGTCGCCGTTGACCTCAACAATCTCGCCATGCTGTACGACAGTCTCGGCCGTTACGCGGATGCGGAACCCTTTTACAACCAGGCACTCGAAATCGACGAACACACACTCGGCCCTAACCACCCCGACGTCGCCACCGATCTCAACAATCTCGCCGAAGCGTACCGCGCCCAAGGGAAGCTATCCCAAGCGGAACCGTTCTATCGACGGGCGCTCGCCATCTGGGAGAAACAAGCCAACCAGAATCCCCGCGCCATTGCCACCGTGCTCAGCAACCTGGGCGCACTGACCGCAGCCCAGGGCAAACACGCGGAGGCCGAACAGTTGTTGTCACGGGGCTTGGAGAAATGGCATCAGGCCGTGCTTGCCAACCACCCCGCTATCGCCGCGACCTTGCGCACGCTGGGCACCGTGCAGGTGTCCTTGCATGAGTACACGAAAGCAGAATCTTCCTTTTCCCAGGCCTTGTCCATCGACGAGAAAGCCCATGCTAAGAACAGCAACCAACAAGCAGCCAAAGACCTGACCAATCTGGGCCTTGTGCTTTTCCAGCAGCGGAAATATGACGCCGCCGAGTCGCGATTCCAACGCGCCCTGAATCTTGACGAGGCGAATTACGGCAAGGAACACCTCACCGTTGCCTCCGATGCCAACAATCTCGCCGAGGTGTACCGCGCGGAAGGCAAGTACAAGATCGCCGAGCCGCTGTACCGGCGCGCGGCATTGATCGACGAGAAACTTCTCGGTCCTGACCACCCCGATCTCGCCAACGATCTGAACAATCTCGGCGCTCTCTACTTCTCGGAGGGTCGTTACACGGACGCCGAACCCGTTCTGAAACGCGCACTGGCCATCAAACAGGATGCATTTGGCCCCAACGACCCGAGGCTGTTGCAAATTCTCGACAACTACGCCATTGCCCTGAGTGCCCTCAACCGAAACACCGAAGCGGCGACCATTGACGCCCGCGTGAAAGAGATCCGCGCCAAGCCCGCTACGCCATGAACGAGTCGAAGCTGAGAAAGTTGCTGCACGACGCGCGCGCCGGCCATCTGTCGGTCGATCACGCAGTCAAACAGTTGAAGTCGTTGGCGATTCACAACCTTGATTTCGCTCGCGTGGACGGGCATCGCTCGTTGCGCAAAGGCTTCCCCGAGGTGATCTACTGCGAAGGCAAGACGCCGGTGCAGGTCGTGAAAATCGCGCGGACCATCCTCCACCACAACGATAATCTGCTTGCCACCCGCTCCTCGAAAGAGACGTTCCGTAACGTGAAGCGCACGTTTCCGAAGGCGAAGTATCACGAAGCGGCACGGGCGATAACCGTTGTGCGCAAACCGTTACCAAAGCGCGGCGGCACGGTTGCTGTACTATGCGCGGGGACAACCGACATTCCCGTCGCGGAAGAGGCTGTCGTCACCGCCGACATCATGGGCAATCGCGTAAAGAGATATTACGATGTCGGCGTGGCCGGCATTCATCGATTGCTCGCGCTCAACGAGGAACTGCTCGACGCGAGCGTGTTGATCGTCGTCGCCGGCATGGAAGGCGCCCTGCCCAGCGTCGTGGCCGGCCTCGTGGACAAGCCCGTCATCGCCGTGCCCACCTCCGTCGGCTACGGGGCGTCGTTCGGCGGCATCGCCGCGCTGCTGGCCATGCTCAACTCCTGCGCCAGCGGCGTCACCGTCGTCAATATCGACAATGGTTTTGGTGCCGGCTACGCCGCCAGTTTGATCAACCAGTTAACTCCGAATCACACCGCACGCTGAGTTCGTGACAGAGACTCCAAGGTCCTGACGGTCGATTACACAATTGCTGTTTAGTGATGATCGTTTGGTTTTGTGAATCACCAGCGCCCTATTTCCAGCTTGTAATGTCGTCGCCCTCCCCGTGCTCGTCGATGCGGTTTAGCCCGCACGAATAGACACGCGCCGCGCCATTGACCGACATCCGATACGGCTGGCCCCACGGATCGACGAACTCGCCCAGCTCGTTCAATTCGTGCGGCTGAGCTTCCACATAATCGAGCTTCTTCGGGTTTTGGCCGTTGACCATTTCGCCGCGCAGCATTCGGCAGATCTCGCCTAGTGTGCCTTTTGGGTAATCACCATTCTCCCGCGCAAAGCCGTCCAATGCCAGCGCGATGACCTGCACATCATGCCGGGCCTGCGATACTTTGTTGGCGCGAAACACCGCCAAGCCGGCCACGATCGCCGCAGCAATCATCAAAACGCCCATCGCGGCCCACAAGATCGCAACTTTCCTTCTTACGGTTTGTCCAGTTGCGCGCGAAGCTTGAGCGCTTCTGCCTTCCATTGGTCGCTCTCGAACTGCTGGTCCGGCCACGGGTTCGCCTCCAAAACTTTGCGGAGGGCCTTCTTCGCCTCGTCCGCCCGGCCACTACCGTGGAGCGCTTCGGCCAGATAAAGGTAATTCTCGGGATAGTCGGGAAACAACTCGACCGCACGCTGCAACAATCGCAGCCCCTTGCGCGGACTCCCAATACTTGCCGGCGGCTGGGGTGCGCGCAGATACAGGATCCCCAACACGCGCAGCGGCCCGGCAAGATCATAACGCTCATCCAGTTCAATCGCCCGCTTCAGAGCCGTCTGCATCTCGCTGACCGCATCGAGCCCGTATGCTCGATCCACCTCGGCCAGCCACCCGACGTTGAGCGCGTACCAATAGTACCCCTCCACACCATCGGGCTTCAACTCGCGCGCCCGACGGGCCAAGACGATACCGCGCCGTGCGGACACGCGCCGCAATTCTGGCCGCGTTTCATTCCCGGCCAGAAACTCCAATGCTTCCGCTGCCTGCCATTGCGCGATGTAATCATCTTGCAAGGTGCGCGCCGCTTGTTCGAACAGGTTTACGGCATTCCTCACGGACGCCATGGAGCGCGGTTGCTGATTGTATAGCGACTCAGCTTCCTCACGCGTCTTCTGCGCCTCGGCCACCGTCAAGAGCTGCGCCTGGTCTGAGCGAACCCGAACGTTGTCAATGGATCGACACCCGCAAACGGCCACGATTACTGCTGCTGCCAGCAGCGCCACCCCTTTACTTCCCATGGAACAGTTTCTCCGCAGCCGACAGCCCGGCCCGATTAATGTCCGTGAACGACTCAACCTGAATGCTTCGCAACACCTTCTGCCCGGCTTCACTGCCGCTCATGTCCTTCAACAGTTGTTTCACTTTGTCGATATTTAATGTTCCGCTTGCCGGCCCGAAGACCACGACCAGATCACGCGGCAGTTCGTCCGACTGGCACAAGACCTTCAGTTTCCCGCCCGAATCCGGATCGTCCTTGAATAGATCCCATGCGCCCGTTTCCAACAGGACCGCATCGGCGGCGTTCTTCCCGCCTTCCGCCAAATCGAAGACCGCGCCTTCCACGTCCATCGTTGGCTTGAGGCGAATCTCCTCGCCGAGTTTGCTTTGTAGCACGACAGAAATGACGTACCATTGCTCGCCGGCCAAGGGCGTCGCGATTGTCTTGCCGTTTAACCTGGCGAGATCACTAGGCATGTCTTTGGGTCCAACCAATACGAAACGCTCCTCTTTCACGCCCACGCGTTTCGTCTCCAGCAACGGGTCCATCCCCAGCGCTTTCGCATAGGTCAAATAAAAGCCGGGCGTCACGATGCCCAACACGACCTTGCTCTTGCTGCAGTACTCCGCGGCTTTGACCGGATCGTTCATCACTCGCGGCTCGAACGCGTTGGTTGTTCCCGCCACTTTTTCGCCCACATATGCCGTAAACCCTGCGACCGTCGGCCCCGCGATCTCCTGCGTGGCAAATTTCTCGCCCGTCTTGAGAAACAGGAATGGGCGCGGACTGTCAGCTCGTGCCATTGACGTGACGCACAATGCTGCCGCGAGCGAAAGCGCCAGTGTCTTCACAATCGGTATCCCGCCCAGTTTTTGCCGACGATCCACAATTTCTCGGCGGTCGATAGCCGAATCCGCTCCTTGAACACCGCAAAGTTGCTTTGCTCGATCTTGTGCAGGATGCCCCCGTAAATCGCAATCATCACCGCGAGTGTGCCCCGGCTGTCGGCGTCGATCATGTCCAGCAGCGGGCGCGCTTTGCCGTAAAACTCACGGGCGCGCGCCGCCTCGAACTTCATCATTTCCAAAAACTGCGGCGTGGCACGAGCGTTCAGAATGTCGTCTTCCGAAACCCCGAACCGCTGCAGATCTTCCTGCGGCAAATAGATCCGCCCCATCTGTGCGTCCTCTTTCACGTCACGGAGGATGTTGGTCAATTGAAACGCGATCCCGCACGCCTCCGCGGGCACCAACGCGGCCTCGTCCTTGTATCCGAACACGGGCAACACCACCAAGCCCACGGCCGACGCTACTCGATAGCAGTATTTGTAGAGTTCGTCAAACGTCGTATACCGCGTGGTCGTCTGGTCCATCTCCGTGCCGTCAAGCAGTTCGTAAAAATGGCGTTGGGGGATGCGATAACGGCGAACCGTGTCTGCCAACGCCGGGAGGATCGGCTCTCTGGCATCGTTCTTGTTCAATGCGGCTTCGACTTCTTCGCGCCAACGTCGCAGCCCGTCGAGCGCGACGGCGGGATTGGCCGCTCCGTCGGCAATGTCGTCGCTGCGCCGCATGACCGCGTAAATCGCGCACATGGCGGCACGTTTTCCTCGCGGCATGACCAGGAACGAATAGTAAAAGTTCTTCCCGGTCTGTCGCGCGATCCGCCCGCACAGCGCGTAGGATTCCTCCAGGCTAATGCTCATCGCAGATCATTATGCCGGGCGACCGAATCAGAGGCAAGATTGCTGTGGCATCAGGATGTTTCCCGCCAGACTGGCCAATCCAAATGCCTTTGACTCGACACCGCCTCCCGGGATCGAGTTCGATATACATCCGATGATGGTGTACGCCGATGTCGCGATTCCCGTTCTTGAGGACTTTCGAGGCAACCAGTTGGTGGCACCGGAGCTTTTCAAATTAATCGTGAGCTATTCGTTCCAGGCTGGCTGGCTGCCTTTCGAACTGGATGGAAAGGGTTCGATATGAATCGTCACATCGTGGACACGTGGGAGTTTCCCGCGGATCGCATCTTTGACTGTGTGCGACAGCTCATGTGCCACGGCCACAGTCAGCGCCCCGTCCACTTCGATGTGCATGTCGAGCCAATATTTGTACCCCATCTTACGGGCGAAGCACTTCTCGACGCCCTTCACACCATTGACCTGCAAAGCGATTGAGCGTGCCAACCCGACGATGTCTTCTTTCGGGGCAGCGTCCATCAACTCGTCCAGCGCAGGCCGCAACAGCCACAGGCCATTGAATGCTATGATGACCGCGGCAAACATGGCCGCCCAATCGTCCGCCGAACGGTAGCGATCACCGCCCACCAGCGCGATACTGATGCCGAGGGCCGCCGCTGCGGAAGTAATTGCGTCGCTGCGGTGATGCCACGCATCGGCCTTCACCGCGCCGCTCTCGACCTCTTCGCCAATGCGCCCCACGATTCGAAAGAGCCCTTCTTTGATGAGCACGACACCGAGCAGCACGAGCAACGTGTACGGCGCCGGTGCGTGCCGCGGCGTCTGGATCTCCTGTACCGAGCGGATAACAATCAGCAGCGCCGCTCCCAACAACATTACCGACACCGCCGCGGCAGCAATGGTCTCGGCTTTTCCGTGTCCGTACGGATGCTCTTTGTCGGCTGGTTTCTCGGCTACGACAACCGCCCGCCAGACGATGATTGAGCCCGCAGCATCAGCCATGGATTCGATGGCGTCCGCGATCAGCGCGTAGGACCTGCCGAAGATTCCGGCGAGCAGCTTGACAATCGCCAGTACGACATTGACAGAAAGTCCCAGGATGGTTGCCCGGACACTGCGCTGGAGGCGGGTGGATTTCACAGTGTGTGGCGGAGATGTCGGACGGACGGGCACGGCGCTGTCTGTCGGGTTCTGCTCATTCAACGGGCCGGCGGTCGCGCGTCAGCGGTGCTTTGCCAGGAGCGCCATGATCGCTTTCTGTGCATGCAACCGATTCTCCGCCTGGTCGAAAATGGTTTTCAGGTTCGCGTCAAACACATCCGCGGTAATTTCTTTGCCGACGTACGCTGGGAGGCAATGCATGACCAGCGCACCTGGCTTGGCCTGCTTCAATACCGACGCATTGACCTGATACGGCGCGAGAACCTTCAACCGCTCTGTGGCTTCGGCTTCCTTCCCCATCGACACCCAGACATCGGTATAGAGCACGTCGGCGTTCTTTGCGGCTTCGTTGACATTCTCCGTCACATGAATGTTGCCCGCAGCCCGTTTGACCCACTCGGCGCCGGGCTGAAACTTCTTCGGGGCCGCAACCCACATTTCCATCCCGGTTTTTGCCGCGCCAAACAGCCAGGAATTGCACACGTTGCACGCGCCATCGCCAAAAAACACGACCTTCTTGCCCTTCAATGTCCCCAGTTTTTCCACGACTGTGAGAAGGTCCGCCAATATCTGGCAGGGATGCTCGTCGTCTGTAAGTGCGTTGATGACGGGAATCGTCCCCGCCCTCGCGAATTGTTCGATATCGCGTTGTGCATACGTTCGAATCACGATGCCATGAATGTAGCGCGACAATGTCCGCGCCGTGTCTGCTACGGTTTCGCCACGCCCCATTTGGATGTCATTCGTCGAAAGACACAGCGACGTACCGCCCAACTCGCCGATGCCTACTTCGAAACTGACCCGCGTGCGGGTGCTGGCCTTGTTGAAGATCAGCGCCCACGTCTGTCCTTTCAACGGCTGTTTCTGGCGCGGCTTGCCGCGGCCCTTCTTGAATTCTTTCGCAAGCTTCAGGATGTCCGCAATCTCGCCGCTGCTCAATTGCTCAACTGTAAGTAAATGATTCATGATGTTACCATGTGCTAATCGCATCACAGATGCCGGCCGCTGATCCCGCTGTGCCGGCAATTCCCTTCCTCAACCTGTTCCAGCCACCGATTCAGCCGTGCCGCGATCTGCTCCGGCGTTTCCTTCATCAACGCCCAGCGCACCGTGACCGTGATGCTTTCGTCGTTGACGTCCTCCACGAACAGGTTGTTCGGCTCCATGTACTGGTTCCACGACATCAAAAAATGCTCTGACGGTTTCTATTCCCACTCGAAGCGTAGCCACTTTTCCTGCGACGTCCCGATGGGCAATACACGCTCGACATCCACAGCTTCGACGCATCTGCCGACTTTGCCGTCCATGTCAACTCGCTCCGCTACCACTGAATGCCCGTCCGATTTTCTCGACCGCCTCATCCACATCTGTCCGCGTAATATTCAACGGCGGCAGGAAACGCACCACATTCTTCCCCGCCGCCACACCGATCAGCCCGTGCTCCGCCAGTTTCAGCACGGCCGGACGTGCCTCCAGCGTCACCTCGACGCCGATCATCAATCCGATCCCGCGCACATCACGAATGGTCGGGCATTGTGCCGCGAGTGCCCGCAACTTGCCAATGAAATACTCGCCCACGTCGCGCGCGTTGCCCATCAATCCATCGCGCTCCAACGTGTCCAACACCGCCAGCGCAACCGAGCACGCCAACGGCGTCCCGCCGAACGTCGTGCCGTGCGTGCCGGGACCCAGAACATCTCCATAAGGACCTCGCGCCCAAATCGCCGCAATCGGGAATCCGCCCCCCAACCCCTTCGCCCACGAGATGGCGTCGGGCTGTACGTCCGGCGCGATCGCCCGGAACCCCAAAAACTCACCTGTTCGCCCCATGCCACATTGGACTTCGTCGAACATCAGCAGCAGTTGATGTTCGTCACACAGCCGTCGTAGTCCTCGCAGGAAGTCGGCTGTCGCAGGCAAAACCCCGCTCTCGCCCTGGATCGCCTCCAGAAGAATCGCCACGGTCTTCGAGGTGATTGCCTTGGCGACCGCATCAAGATCGTTGAACGGCACATGGCGGAACCCCTCCACGGGCGGCTCGAAGCCATGCTTCACCTTCACCTGCCCCGTCGCGCTGATTCCTGCCAGCGTCCGACCGTGAAAACTGTTCTCGAACGTCAGAATCTCGTGACGGCCTCCGTGTTCGTTGCCGAACTTGCGGGCGATCTTAAACAACGCCTCGTTGGCCTCGGCGCCACTGTTGCAGAAAAAGCACTTACCCTCGATACCAACCAATTCGACGAGCCTCTTTGCCAACAGACCTTGAGGTTCGGTGTAATAAAGATTGGAAGCGTGCACGAGAATGTTGGCCTGCTTCGCCAAAATCTCAGCCATTGCTGAGTGCCCGAGCAGATTCACGGCGATACCGCCGCCGAAATCGAGGTATTCCGTGCCGTCGGCATCCCACACGCGTGAGCCCTTGCCGCGGACAAACACATGCGGGTAACGCGCGTAACTCGGCACCACATACTTGTCAAACAATCCAATAATCTCAGCCCGATTCATGGCCCGCGCATCATGCGAACTGCCGTGTCCGGTTGCAAGGCTTTTGCAGGACAGCCGACCCAAGCGTCCAGCGCCCGACAAAACAAACCCAATCCGGTATCATCTTGACCCAACTCGTCGCCTGAACCCCTCCAAACAAACCCAAAACAAAGCCAAAAAAATGAAAACAAACCCAAACCAAAAACACACGAACAATCCTTTGTAAGTCCTTCTGGTTCAAGTATTGCGCAGCTCATCGTTTGTCAAGAATCCTTGGGTTTGTTTTGCCAAAAAATACTTGTTGTGACCCCTCCCCTCCCCCTCTCCTTACAATAGCGATTGCTAAATTTCATCAACCCACAAGTATATCGACACACGATATACCTGTCAACTGCAAATCTCAGGAAATTCTCGGTGGTCCTTTGGAGGGCGAGCCTCCCGCCGAGCCGCAGTTACCAACCTTCACTCCACCAACTCCACCTGCAACAGCACTCGCGCCCTAAAATCAGGCTGCGTCGTCAGCGGGTGCACCGGCGCCATCCGAACATACACCGTCCGCACCTTCTTGCCCTCCAGCGCCCGATCAAATCCTCTCCACGCCATCCACCGTTGCGCCCCCTGCTCCCCTTCGATATGCACATGCAGTTGGTTGCCCGCCGCAGCCGACCGCACCACCCCATCAAACGTCTCCACCTTGAACTTCCCCGCTTCAACGGCTGACCACCATTCAGGTGTACCAATCAGGCCATGAGTGATTTCCAGTCCGCCCCACCCGCCCGCAACCGAGGCTTCCTGTTTTAGCTTAAGACCCTCCGCATCCCGTCGGATATCGTACACCACCCGCTGCGAATCCACCGGTGCCAGTTCGTTGATCATATTTCCACGATTCTATCACATCACGTTGGAGGGCGAGCCTCACGGCGAGCCGAAACGTCTAGCTGCACCCCTGAATCAGAGCTCCCCAAAGGCTTCTGGACTCAGTAATCTCGTATTCATCTGGGACGGGAGAAGACCGCCGTCATGAACACGGAGCAAACGCCCAGGAATGTTTCTAGGACGCGGCCCAGCTGAGCGGACACCACACCCAATACGGCGACTCCGAGTGAACAACGACGGCTTAAGCGAGTGCCAGCACGATAGGAAGAACCTCGGATGAAACCGGTCACAAGCGACCACGGACAGAATGACTACTACGTTTACGTCTACATCGACCCTCGGAACAATGAGGAGTTCTACTACGGCAAAGGTTGCGGCAGCCGGAAAGACGCGCACCTAAGGGGTACTGGGAAGTCCCCACTTTCGAAACGAATCAAGGCGATCCGTAAAGCCGGGGCCGAACCAACCGTTCGGGTCATAGCGCGCGGGCTAACCCAGGAATAGGCGCTCTTGGTTGAAGCGACGCTTCTATGGAAACTCGGCAAATCGACGGCAAATAGGATCGCGGGACACTACAAAGGGAAATTCAGGCGGCAAGATACACTTCACCATGAACTTCCCGGCTTCGATTTTCGGAACGAGCTGTACTTTTTCAATGTCGGCCATTACGAGGACCGGAAATGGGAACACTGCCGCGAGTGGAATTTCATTGCCGCCGCGCATGGAAGTGTGTTCCGAAAGGCCATTTGCGGCTTTCACCCGGGCGACGTGTTCGCGGGATATATCAGCGCTAAAGGCCTCCCTCATGGGTATGTCGGGATCGGGCGGATCACGGAGCAGGCCAAAAGAATAAACGATGTTGTGATTGACGGAAAACCGCTTCTCTATCGATACCCCGAAATGGGGGAACACAGCGACTCTGAGAATAGATCCGAACATGTCGCAAAGGTGAAATGGATTAAGACCGTGCCGAAGGAAAAGGCCAAACGAAAGACAGGCATTTTCGCGGCCAGAAACGTAAGGGCGAAGTTGAGCGACCCGGAGACCGTTGCCTTCTTAACTAAAGAGTTCGGCGTTAGACTTGACGAGCTTTTGCAGCGGCGTGGAGTCTGAGGTCAACCCGCGAACTGAATAGCGCAGGCACACCCCTCACTTCACAATCTCGGTCCCAATCCCCTTATCGGTGAAAATCTCCAACAGAATGGAATGCGGGATGCGACCGTCCACGAAGTGCACACGGCGTACACCGGCTTGGACGGCTTCCACTGCGCTATCCACCTTAGGAATCATTCCCTTGTCAACGACTCCATCGCGTTTGAGATCGAGCACTTCGCTGATGTGCAAACTCGATATCAGTGTTTCGGGATTGCTGGGGTCGCGCATAAGGCCCGCCACATCGCTCATGAACACGAGCCGGCGCGCGCCGATGGCCATTGCCAGCTTGGCCGCGGCCACGTCGGCGTTGATATTGTAGGCGTGACCATCTTCGCCCAACCCAATGGGACTAATCACCGGCACCACCTGAGCGTAAAGGCTGCGGCGGATCTTCTCGACCGTCACGTCCGTGACTTCGCCGACGTAACCGAGATCCACGCCTCGGCTGAGTAGCTTCCGGCACTTGAATACCTCTTTGCCGGAAAAACTCCGGGCTTTACCGCCAAGCTTCTGGATCATCTCGACAATGTCGCGGTTGATTACATTCGCCAGCACATCTTCGACAATCTCCATCGATTTCTCGTCGGTCACGCGCATGCCCTGAACGAATTGGGCGACGATACCGGCCTTTTCCATCGCCTTGGTAATCGCCTTGCCGCCGCCGTGGACCATCACGGGATTGATGCCTACGGCTTCGAGGAAGACAACGTCCGCCGCGACACCCTCGCGCACTTTCGGGTCCGGTGAATCCATGAAGCTGCCGCCGTATTTGACAACGAACGTCGAACTGCGAAACCGTTGAATGTACGGCAGCGCCTCGAACAGCACGTCGGCTTTCTTGATGAGATCGTCCATCGGCGTAAAGGCCTATTCGCCTTTGTTCAGCTCAACGTACTTTTCTGTCAAGTCACAGGTGTGCATTGTGCAGCGGCCGCGACCGAGATGCAGGTGGATGTCGATACTGAAAGTCGGTTGCGCGACAATCTTCTTGAGCTTTGCGGTCGACGTGCGCGCCGGCATCCCGCCCCGAACCGCGGGCAGTCCTTCGTAACCAACGTCGACCAGTTCCGCGTCAATCCGGGCGCTTGAGTATCCAAGCGCGTCCAGAATACGGCCCCAATTCGGGTCACCGCCGCACCAGCTCGTCTTGACCAGTACCGAGTTCGCGACGGCGCGCGCGGCGATCTCCGCGTCGCGTTCGGTGGCGGCGCCGCAAACGTTGATCGTGACAAACTTCGAAACCCCTTCGCCATCCTGCACGATCATCTTCGCGAGTTCGAGACACACAAAATCGAGCGCCGCCTGGAACTTCGCCAGCGGCGGCTTGCCCGCCGCGCCGTTTGCGAGAACAATCACTGTGTCATTCGTGCTCGTATCGCCATCGACGGTGATCCGATTGAATGACTGGTTCACGGCTTTGGTGAGCGCCCGCTGCAATGTGGTGCGAGGTATCGCCGCGTCGGTCGTGATGAACCCGAGCATCGTCGCCATCTTCGGCTGGATCATGCCCGCGCCCTTGGCGATGCCGCCAATGCGAAACGTCTTGCCACCCGCGCTGAATTGCACGGCGACTTCCTTCGGAAACGTGTCGGTGGTCATGATCGCCTGCACGGCGGTTGCGCCCCCCTGACGCGACAGCAGGCCCAGACATTGTTTGATACCCGCTTCCACCTTGACGATGGGGAGATTCGCGCCGATGCGGCCCGTCGAGCAGACAAGGACATGATTTTCCGCGCAACCGAGGCGGCGTGAGACCGCACAGGCCATGGCGCGGGCGTGAATCGGGCCATCGCTCGTGCAGGCATTGGCATTGCCGCTGTTGGCCACGATCGCGCAGGCCTTGCCGGATTTCACATGCTCCATGCTGAGTTTCACCGGCGCCGCTTTGACCTGATTCGTGGTAAACGTCGCCGCCGCCGTTGCCAGCGTGTCAGATACGATCAGCGCCACGTCTTTCTTGCCGTTAGACTTGATTCCAGCAGCCACGCCCGCAGCCCGAAACCCCTGCGGAGCCGTGACCGAGCCGCTAATTCGGATAAAGAAAGTTTTCATCAAAGAAGTCCTGTCGCTTCGTCGTAACCGCATACGAGATTCAAGCATTGCACGGCCTGGCCGGCAGCGCCTTTGGTGAGGTTGTCAATTGCGCTGACCACGATGAGTCGGTTGGTGCGCGGATCGACGCGCACGGAGATGTCGCAGAAATTTGTCGCTTCGACATTCTTCGTGTCGGGAAGCGACGGCGTCACGCGCACGAATGTCTCACCTTTGTAGAAGTCCCGATACATGGCCAGTGCGTCCTCCGCCTTTTTCGCGAGCGACAGGTAGATCGTGCTCACGATGCCTCGGTTGAGCGGAATCAGGTGCGGCGTGAAAGTGATTATCACGTTGGTTCCGGCCAGCGACGACACTTCTTGTTCGATTTCGCCCAAGTGCCGATGCTTCGGAACGGAGTACGCACGGGCGCTTTCGTTGCATTCGGTGAAGAGAAATTCGTCTGCAACCTTGCGCCCGGCTCCACTGACGCCGCTAAGGCTCGTTGCGATGATGCCATCCGATTTGACCAGGCCCGTCTTGAGAGCGGGCGCGATGCCGAGGATGATGCTCGTGGGATAGCACCCCGGGCATGCCACGAGCTTGGCGCTCCGAATTTGCTCCCGATGAATCTCCGGCAAGCCGTACACGGACTGCTTCAACAAATGCGGCGCAGGATGCTCGTGCTCGTAAAACTCTTTGTAAACCGATGCTGACTTGAGCCGGAAGTCTGCCGACAAGTCCAGCACCTTGATTCCCTTCTGCAAAAGCGGCGGCGCAAACTCGGCGGCCACACCGTGCGGCAACGCGAGAAAGACCGCATCGGCGTCGATGCGCGACGCATCCGGCTCGGTAAACGTCGCGTCGACCTGCCCTCGAAATCGCGGGAACACTTCGGCCACGGCTTTCCCGGCGTATTGTCGCGAAGTGAACTGGGTAATCTCGACATGCGGATGGCGCACCAGCAAACGGATCAATTCCTGACCCGAATAGCCGCTGGCCCCGACGATGGCTGCTTTGGTTTTCTTCATGGCATTGATAGTTAGCGCGTGTCCGCAAAAGCAACGAGCCCCGAATATGAAACCCGGGGCTCGTCCTTGCAAGTCGAGATTTGGTGGTCGACTAGCGCTTCGAGAACTGGAAGCGCTTGCGCGCACCGGGTTGACCGTACTTCTTGCGCTCCTTCATTCTGGAGTCGCGGGTGAGAAATCCTCTATCGCGTAACGCGCCCTTGAGATCCGGTGAGGCCTTCAACAGCGCACGGGCGATACCGTGGCTGATCGCACCCGCTTGGCCCGATACGCCGCCCCCATCGACGCTGATGAATACGTCGAACTTCCCGGCGTTCTGCGTCTCCGCCAGAGGTTGCAAGGCGATGGTTCGCTGATTGGGAACGGTCAGGTATTCTTCGAGGGACCGGTCGTTGACGACAACTTTTCCGGAGCCGGGTACCAGACGCACACGTGCGACGCTGGTCTTGCGGCGGCCGGTTCCGACGAATGCGTTGGTCTGTGCTGATGCGGTTGCCATGGAAGTGAAAAAGCTAAATGGAAATGGGTTCGGGTTTCTGCGCGGTGTGGGGATGCGCCGTGCCGGCGTAGACTTTGAGCTTGGTAATCATTTGTCGGCCCAGCCGATTTTTCGGGATCATGCCTTTGACCGCATGTTCGATGAGCTTCTCCGGGTGACTGGCGCGGACCTGCTTGACCGTCCGATATTTCTCTTTCCCCGGGTACTGCGAATAGGTCATGTACGTCTTGGCGGTTTCCTTCCTGCCGGTAACCACGACTTTTTCTGCGTTGACGACCACGACGAAATCGCCCGCATCGACGTGTCGCGTAAAAGTGGGTTTGATCTTGCCGCGCAAGACGTTAGCAGCTTTGACGGCCACTTTGCCGAGCACCTGATTGCTGGCGTCGATGACGTACCACCGCGGTTTTTGCTCTTCCTTTTTTGCGAAAAACGTACTCATAAATATTCTGCTTTGGACTCGTGAAGCGGCGTAACGTAGCCGATGGTTCTCACCGCTGTCAATGCCTATTTTATATTCGCTTTCCCACGTATTTGCGGCGTTCCGGTTGCAGTCCTGTTTCAGTCGCGGTATACTCAAGGAACAACGACGCAGGGCTCGCGTGGAGAAACGGCATGGGCGACCACTCAGGGTATAAAAAGCCCACACCTCCGGAAGGGCCGTTGGATTTCTCGGGCAAATGGGCAGGACGAGAGGAGTCCACACCGATCGAATTGGTGGACAAACTATTGGCGACACTGCCGGAGGGCGATCCAGCACGCTTCGATCTATTCCGTCTGCGCCAGCAAATCCAGGAACACGAGCTGACACTCGCGGAAGCCCGCGCGGCCATTGAGAAGATGGACGAAGTCATCAAGGTGACCTCACCCGCGAACCGCATCGGCACGTTCCTCGGTTTCCCCAAGAAGGACATCGCGCATGTGGCGGTCGGCGGCCATGATTACTATTCCAACGTTGATCCTCGGATCGAATCCCAAAGCTTGAAGGTCGGCACACGCGTGCTGGTCAATGAGGCGTACGTGGTTGTCGGCGACCTCGGCTACGATAATTCCGGCCCCGTCGGCAAAGTGACCGACGTGTTGAAAGACGGTCGCCTCCGTGTCGGCCAGGAGCACGGGCTGCATTCGGTCATCCTGCAACGATCGAGCGACCTGCTTTCTGCCGAAATGAAGGTTGGCGATGAGATTCGTATCGACCCGGCGTCTCGCGTTGCCGTCGAGTTGCTCATTTCCTCGGACAAACAGGAATTTTACCTGGAAGACGTTCCCGAATTGCCGTGGTCTTTGGTGGGCGGGCAAACCGTCGCCATCCAAGCGATCAAAGATGTCATCGAGTTGCCGTTGTTGCACCCCGATCTGTTCGCCCGCTTCCACTACGCGCAGCCAAAGGGATTTCTACTGCATGGTCCGCCGGGTTGCGGCAAGACACTTATCGGCAAGGCCACGGCATTTAATTTGACCGCCAAACTGCGGGAAAAAACTGGCCACGACATGAAGGAATGCTTCATGCACGTGAAGGGCCCCGAGATTCTCAACATGTGGGTGGGCGAATCCGAGCGGATGGTGCGCGAGATCTTTGCCATGGCCCGTGGGAAACGGAAACAGGGATACATGCCGTTCTTGTTTATTGACGAGGCCGAATCTATCCTCGGCAGTCGACGGGCGGGCCGGTATGCGAACATCCTCTCGACGCTGGTGCCAATGTTCTGCTCCGAGATGGATGGCATCGAGTCGCTCAACGACGTGGTCATTATTCTCGCCTCGAATCGGGCTGATCTGATCGACCCGGCGATCCTGCGACCCGGGCGCATTGACCGAAAGATCAAGGTCGATCGTCCCGACAAGGACGGTTCGCGTGAGATTTTCTCGATCTATCTGACGGAAGACCTGCCTATTGATCTCGCCACATTGAAAGCACACGGTGGCGACCAGAAGGCCGCCATGGCGGCACTCGTGGATTCGGTCGTGAAGGCGCTGTTTGCGCGCCGCGACGAGAACCGTTTTCTCGAAGTGCAGTTGCGCAGCGGCCGCAACGCGGCGCTCTACCGGGGCGACCTGATCAGTGGCGCGATCATCTCCAGCATCGTGGAGCGAGCCAAGGAAATGGCCATCAAACGCAGCATTGTCTCGAAGAAAGATGAGGGCATCAGCGAAGCGGACCTGTTGCGGTCGCTGGAACTGGAATACGCCGAAAACGACATCTTCCCGCCCACAGACATCACGGAAGACTGGCTGATGCTGCTGGATTACGACCCCGAGAACGTCGTGAAGGTTTCTCCGATTCGACCCGTGACCGGAGCGCGGTCGAAAGGAGTGAGCGCGGTTGTCTGAGGACGTAGCGAGACGCGCGCGCTCCGCCAGCCATGCAACGCACCCTGGGCATCGAAACCGAATACGGCATCACCGTCGATGGGCATGACAGCGTAGACGTGGTGGCGGAATCGATTGCCCTGGTGCGCAGCTACATGCAAATCGACCCTCTCGCCAAGGATTCCGCGCTAAAGTGGGACTATAACTTTGAAGATCCACACCAAGACGTGCGCGGTTTTCGGGTCGATGAGTTGATGCAGGACTTCGACGAGGCAACGTATTTCGTCCAGGACCAGAACTGCAAGCTCAGTTTCCAGGAAATCAAGAGCGACCTGGTTCTCTCCAACGGTGCGCGCTACTACAACGACCACGCCCATCCCGAATACGCCACTCCCGAGTGCAAACGCCTCCGCGATATCATTGCGCAGGACAAGGCGGGGGAACGAATCATCGAGGAATGCGTGCGGCGTCGCAACCTGCGCGCATCGGGCGGAGTCGTGAAAGTTTACAAGAACAACACCGACTTTGTCGGCCACAGTTACGGTTGCCACGACAATTACTTAATGGACCGCGATATCCCGTTCGATCTGGTTATCCGCGGGCTCACTCCCTTTCTGGTCACGCGGCAGATTGTCGCTGGTGCGGGCAAGGTCGGCATCGAAAACGCGGACGGTGCATCCGCTGGCGCGTACCAAATCAGTCAGCGAGCCGACTTTTTCAGCGTCTTGGTGTCCATTGATACGATGAACCGTCGTCCCATCATCAACACGCGCGACGAGCNNTCTCGTCGGCCACCACCCGCAGCCGACCCATCATCAACACGCGCGACGAGCCTCACGCCGACAGCGACAAGTATCGCCGGTTACACATCATCATTGGCGACGCCAACATGAGCGAGATTTCCGGCGCGCTCAAGATCGGCACCACGTCGCTCGTGCTCGACCTGTTGGAAGGACGGTTTTGTCCGCTGAACATTGAGCTCGCCGATCCAATTGCGGCGTTGAAAGCCATTTCGCGTGACCCAACATTGAAAACCGTCGTGCCACTGATCGGCGGGCCGACGATTGGGCCCGTCGATATTCAGCGGCAATATTTGGTGGCGGCGCAACAGCGTTTGGGCGGTCGTGACGAGGAAACCGACTGGGTGCTCATCACGTGGGAGCAGGCGCTGGCCGACTTGGAACGCGACCCGATGTTGTGTCGTGATCGGCTCGATTGGGTAGCCAAGAAATGGATGCTGGATGCCTTTGTCGAAGCCGAGAAACTCTCCTGGGACGACCCGTGGCTACAATCCCTCGATCTCGAGTACCACAATGTGCAGCGAGATGAAGGTTTGTACGCCGAGTTGATGCGTCAGGACAAAATTCAGCGGTTCATCAAGGATGACGACGTGCGACTGGCGATCCGTCAGCCGCCTCGTGATACGCGAGCCTATTTCCGTGGGCGCTGCATCGAGAAATTCGCGAAACAAATGAGTTCCGTGCAGTGGGACGAGATCGCGTTTGGCGAGAACGATCACGAATCGGTGGTGCGGCTTTTGAATGTTTTTGACGATGATGACGTTGCCCGCTATAATGCGGCCATTGACAAAGCGCCGGATGTAGCGACATTACTGCGAAACTTGGAAATGATTCGGAGATAGTCGAATGCCCGATCCATACGCACAGTTTCCGGAGCGCATACATCGACCCAACTCCCCTGCCCCTTGGGAAAAGAAGAAAACCGATGAGGCTGGGCCTCGCCGTCCGGATGTGGACGCGCCCGACACGAAAGAGCTTCTGAAGAAGATGCGGCGCGTCGATCCCAATCAGGCCAAACGTTACCGCCAACGCACCGGCGAGTGAGTCGGCGGCAGCGCTGCGAGAAATTGCCATGGATCATCCTCTACCGATTCCGCAGTTTTTGCATGACGGCGATTTTTTAAGCGTGCTGAAGGCGCACGGGTACGAGATTGCGCCCCGTCTCGCCGAGGCGGCCGCCAAATTCCAGCAGGAGATGAGCGACGGCGGCATCGCCACCGAAGGAACAACGGTTCTTGCCGTCAAGTACAAGGACGGTGTGTTGGTCGCAGGTGATCGTCGTGCCACGGCGGGTAACCTCGTCATGTACGAGCGCGCCGAAAAGCTGATCAACATTGATGAGCGATCCATTCTGGCGATTGCCGGTGTGCCGGCGGTTGCATTCGAAATGGCGCGGGTGCTCGAGCACAGCTTCAAGTACTACCAGCGCAGCCAGCTTCAAGAGATGAGCACCGCGGGCAAGGTGCGCTCGCTTTCGAAGTTGTTGAAGGAAAACCTGCCGCTTACGCTGCAGGGCGTGGGCATGGTCGTGCCGATTTTTGCGACGTACGAAACCGCCGATGGCAAGGACAGCGGCGGAAAGGTGTATTTTTATGACGCGCTGGGGGCCCAATTCGAAGGCGTGGATTACGCCGCCAGCGGTTCCGGATCGCTCGCGGTGCGCAGTGTGTTGCATTACCTGAACACGTGGGGTGGCAAGCCCCTGGCCAAGTACAACGAGTCCGAAATCGTCGTGGCGGCGCTTCGGCTTCTGGACACAGCGGCTGACAGCGACACCGCCACCAGTGGATACAATCCGAAGTCCAACATTTTCCCCACCGTTCGGGTTGTCACCAAAGAAGGCATTCACGAGATCCCAGAATCCGAGTTGGGACGGATGTACCGAAGCGAGGTCTAGTTTCCGCGAACAACCGGTCGCGTCACCATGATCGAAGAACCATATCGTTGGGTCGAGGCCATCGCCAATCGCCGCGAGTACATCGAAGATCAGTTGCGGCTCGGCAGTCCCGTCGTTTTGTTGAATTACGCCGATGGGCTGTTGCTGCTGACGGTCAGCCGCGAGACATGCAAGATTTTCGAGATCTACGACCGGGTGGCCTTCGCGGCGCTCGGTCACCCCGCCGACATCGAGCGGATGCGGCTGGTGGCCATTGATCTCGCACACACGGAGGGATTTAACCGCGCGGCGGCGGATGTGTCACTGCGGCGGCTGGTCAATTTCGGAATGAGCCCGGCGTTGAAGACAGCCTTCGAACAGGTCTTTAGCGCACCTTACATTGTCAAAATGCTGCTCGTCGAGCTCGGCGACGATTCGGAACAGGATTCCATCGTCAAACTCGACTATGACGGTTCGTTTGCGCACAGTGAAACTGAGACGAAGGAACCCTTCGACGCGCTGGCTGGTGGCAACGAAGCCCAGAAAGCAATGCTGGATTATCTCGTCGAGCACAATGGCAATCCGCGACGCACACTGGAGGACGCGTTGAAGCTTGCGGCCAAGACCTGGGCTGTCGGTATGGATATGGCCGAACAAGGGCAGGACAAGACCGGCGAAGCTACCGAAAAACGCGAGATCGAGCCGGAGAAGGTCTTGAAGGAGTATCTGAAGGCCCGTCACGTGGAAGCCGCCGTTCTCGACCGCAGCCGGCCTGCCACCGGAAAGTTTCGCTTGTTGGACGAAAAGGAGATCCGCGCCGCCCTAAAGGATTTATGAACCGGATCGTTGGGCTGGAAACCGAGTACGGTTGTCTGGTGAGCAGCGATGACCGGCAGGGCGGTCCCGACGCGTTCCCCATCCGCGTCAAGAACCACCTGTTCAAAATCGCGCGACTCGGGGCGATCGACCTGCACTATCGTGATTACGAGGAACCGCCCGGCAACGGCGGGTTCCTACTCAACGGTGGACGGCTTTATCTCGACATGGGGCATATCGAGTATTCGACACCCGAATGCATCAGCCTGCGCGACGTGGTTTCGTTCGACCATGCGGGCGATCGCATCCTGCAAAACGCGTTGGAAAGCATGGCCATCGCGGACCGGGTGTCGTTTGTGAAAAACAACATTGACCATCACACGGGTGCAACCTTTGGATGCCACGAGAACTACCTGATGAAACGCGGTGCGCAGTTCACCCCGCAAGTGCTGTCCGCACTGCTCTCGTTTCTGGCGACGCGGCAGATTTTCTCCGGAGCCGGCCGCGTCGGCCAAGCCAACCCTCTCGCCTTCGAGTTCGACCACGGCCGCCACGATCAACCCGTGCACTTCCAGATTTCGCAGCGTGCCGACCACATTGTGAACGACATTTATCAGTGGGTGCAATTCAACCGGGCGATCATTAATGCCCGTGACGAGCCACTGGCCGATTACCGCAAGTACCGCCGCTTGCATCTGCTCATAGGCGATTCGAACATGAGCGAATACGCGACCGCGTTGAAGGTCGGGACCACCTCGCTGGTGCTGGATTTGATCGAGGAAGGCATTTTTCCAAAGCGTGTAGGGTTGATGGATCCGGTGCAGGCCACGCGCGACATTTCGCGGGATCCACATTACGGCTGGATCGTACGGCTCGAAAACGGCCAGACGCGAACCGCCCTGGAGATTCAGCATTCGTTCCTTGGCCTAGCCAAACACTACCTGGCCGGCATGGACCCTGAAAATGATTGGATCATTCGCGAATGGGAGAACGTCCTTGCCGGGCTGGAATGCAACCCGATGTCGCAAGTGGACAAAATTGACTGGGTGGCCAAGAAGTGGTTGCTCCAAACATTCATCGAGCAGGAGCACATTGGTTGGGACGATCCGTGGGTGCAGTCACTCGATCTCGAATACCACAGCATCGACCCGCGTCGAGGGCTGTACTTTGCCCTGGTCGACCAAGGGCGGACACAGCACGTGGTCACGCCCGAACGCGTCGCGTTCTGTGTCCAGAACCCGCCGGCCAATACGCGCGCCCAAGCCCGCGGCATCGCGGTGCGTCACTTGCGCGACCAGTCCGTCAGCTACATCATCAACTGGGACTCCATCGCTGTAGAGAGCAAAGACCCGCTCATCATGAACAATCCGTTTCATCGCTACCAATCCGAGGTAGCCCAATTGCTCTTCACTGAGCGCGACAACCGACCTCACGTGTCTCACGCATAGGAGTCTCGACGGAAGACTTCCGGACGGTGATTGACATCACCGGAACTCGTCGTAAGCTGTGAGGCAGGCGAGATGTCAAACGAGAGGAGGCGTATTGTGAAGCAATGTAGAGTCCTCCTCGTTGAGGACAGTCCGGAGGACCAGCAAGCTGTTTGCGACACGTTGAGTGCCAAGGGCTATTCCGTCACGACCATCAGCGATTCGGAACGGGCTCTGAACACGGTTGAGGACTGGGCGAAGCAATACAATTTCGTCATCATTCAGGAAGTCATGCATGGCCACAGCGGAATGGATCTCGTGCACAAAGTCCGGTCACGGCGTAAAGACTTGCCGATCCTGGTCGTCACACGTGACGGCGACTGGAATGGTTACGCACGCGCATTGAGCGAGGGAGCCGTCGACTACTTCCAAACCCCGGTCGACTGCAAGAAGTTGGTCAAGACCGTGGAGAATTCGCTGACGTCGACGGCCTGATCTGCGTCCGCAGCCGCTGGGGATGCTTCTGGCCAGCATAAGCAGGATTGCCTCCCGGTCCTTGTCTACTCGGTGGGCTCGGTAAACAGCCCGACCACGCTGGTGAAGCCGTGGATAAACGCACGCCTACCGACCGGACCAATCTCGCCATTGCAGAAAAAACCAGCCGTGGGCACCGGTCCGATGTTTTCTTGCACGATGCGAATGTCGTGATCCGCCATGCCGTACATTCGCTCGCCGCGCCCCAAGCAACTGAACAACAGCGCCCCGTGCGGTTGTTTCCTGGCAAGTTCATCCCGCTCTTTCGCGAGTAAATGACGCAGGTCTTCATCCGCCGTCTGGGCGTCGCGCACCTGAAATTGGACTGTCTGGCCGGTGCGCATCAAATCGCCCACAGCCAACGCGCCGGACTGAGGATCACTGCCAATCAGATTGCGAATCAAAAAATCCCCGCGACTGAATTTCTCTTGATACTCATTGACCACGCACCCCAGAAACAGCGCCGAGCGCGCCAGGTCCCGGTCCCGTGTTGGTAACTGGGGCAACATTTCCTGGAGGATCTTCATTGGCGGTCGTCCCGCCATCTCGAATACGATGTTCTTGTCGGCTCGCGTGACAGTCAACGGTTCGCCGATCGGTCGGCATCCCTGCGACACGACGGCCCGGAGCGATACACGGCCCGTTAATCCAACGCCAACTGCTCCTTCGTCATAGACCTTGCCGTCGACAAACAGTCGGTTCTCACCGGCTTGCTGCGCGCCACTGGCCAAGCCGCCGATCATGGGCGCTTGCGGATACGCTTCGGCCAGCGCGTCAACAAGCTGCATTGCCCGCGTCGTAAAGGGGTCAACGAGCAACACGAACTGGGGTTGACAGCTCGGTTCCAATTCGAGTTGGTAATGCCAAAACGCTGCTCCCGACGATTCCTCCAACTCTTTTTCCGCAAGGTGGAAGGGGTAAATGGTGACACCGGGCAACTCGCCCACCAACAGGGACAGGGCCGGCTTCTCTTCGACTTCATGGTTGGCGCCGATGATGCCTGCGCCGGTGCAGCCAAGCAGATGCTGAGCCCTTACCGCCTTCCTCATTGCATCGATTATCTCTTCAATGTGCGGAACGTACCGGGGATGCGCAAACAGCACGGCGAGTTGGGCCTTGACCGTCCCGAGTTGGGTAGCCACTTGGCACCCTAAATCTTCGACGGCTTTCGCCCAGTCCGTTCTTGTTGTCAGAGCCGATGCGAATCGCATACCGGAGCGTACCCACAAAGAGGCATAAGTTCAATGTCCCGCTGATTAGGAGCAGGAATCCAGCCAGTTTTCAGTAGGATGGAGGAGGCGGTGGTGGGCGCGTCGAACGGTACATGGATGGAGTGTTGATCATGAAATCGATCACTTTTTCGCTCACTCCGGCGTCTTTCAGGTCGAGGATTTCCGGGGCGGTCAGACGATACACCGTGCGTGAATTCTGAATCTGGCTGATAATGACCTCATCACTAATACCAGACTTGGCCAGCAGTTTTACGTCCGCCGTGCCCAACGGCTGGCTCGGATAACGAACCGTCGGACCGGGTGGTGGTGAAGCCCTGCGTGGAGTTTCACAGCCAACTACCATCGCCGCCATTGCGGTGGCAGCAACCAGTGGAAGTAACGCGTTCATGTTCGGATCCTCATTAGCGATTTTCTCTTCGTGACCGTCGTAACGGACAACGGTCATTCCGTGAGACTACCGCAATTGTAGTGCGCTTGCGGAAAATTGCCAGCGGTCGTTACGAAGAAAATGGGTGTCAAAACTCTTTAGAAATGTCCCCCTCCTTAACTCGTTAGAAGTGTCCCCTTTCTGCAGCATGTTGTTTGACGTTGCCGTGGTTGTTGGGCGCAGGGGGCGGTGGCTTGGGGGGCGAAGCCCCCGCCCCCTGCGCCGCCGCATCGGAAGTTTGCCCCGACTGCGATCCCGAACCGTCGCCACGGGTGATCGGTCGCCGGGCGGTTGGTGCGCACGGCGTTCGGCCGCCGGGCAAGCACTGGTGGTGCGGGCGGTTGGGGACGATTCGGCAGTTAGCGTCGGCCATCCAAGAGGGTGCGCACGACCCCGCTGGCCTACCAGCGAGAGCCC
>PLTX01000002.1 GCA_003164675.1 Verrucomicrobiota bacterium
AGCCTATTGTACGAGTCTCAGTAAGTAACATCGTCATCTACACCCCGACCGACATGAGTTCTAGAGGTCCGCAAGAGTTTTTCGGCTATGGCACCCCAGCACCAGAGCCGTCCACAATTGGTCTCGTAGCGGTTGGGTTGCTGGGGGCGTTGACGATTCGCCGCCGCAAATAATCGGTCTCTCGGGCAAAAATGGGCGAGGATATGGGGCGGGTATTAGCCGCCCTCCATCCATGGCGTACAGGATTTTTAGCATCATGGCTCCCCCAGACGCCTCCCAGAATGCCCCACAGCAACGCCACGATTTGTTCTACGGCGTTATTGGTCTGAGAATGGGGAAGAATGCTGATGCGGGCGTGGGGCTCTGAACCAGTTGGGCAACACCCCCACCCGAGTCATGGGGAACCATGGCGGGGCAAGGGCGGCTGATGACGGCAGGAGGCTACAGCCTCCACCGCTTGATGCAACGAAACCTCCGATGAGCCCTACGACTCCGTCTGCAAAGTTCGAGGAAGATTTCGTCGATGGTCTTTCGCTTGGCAATGGCACGGTCGATAATCTCGGTATAAACGTCATCATCGACCACAATGCGTTGCGTGGGAGCATCCGTTTCGTCGGTGCAGGAGATATAGAGCAGTGCCCGCCTTCGGAGGAGGCGGAAGACATCCGTCGAGATTTCCAGCACGTGTCCATTCATGAGACCGAACCTCGACTCTCCACCGCAACGTAAGCCTGATTGTGGGAATAGCAAATGGCAGTTTCATGGTGTGTGGCTGACAACGGCAGGAAGCGATGGCGGCAGGGGACAAAAAAGTTGGAGAGTCGAGGCTCGAACTGCTCTGCTCCACGCCGCAACTTCAACTTGTCCTCGACTCTCCACTGCAATGTAAGCCTAATCGCTGGAATAGCAAGTGGTGCCCGGGGCGGGTTTCAGGGGGGAACCGGCGCGGGATGCAGGGGCGGGATTTGGGCGGCTGAAAACGGCTCGGGAGCGCGGGTTTCTACCATTGCTTGGAAGCGAAGTTGGGCGAGGTCATCGACGGGCGGGCTCGCCAGTTCATTACCGTTCCTGCGGTTCCGGTCCAAAGCGCCCGGGACGTTCTGGAGATGGCGAAGGCGGCGTAATTCCAGCGGTGGAATTATGGGTCACATCCCTCAAATGGCATCACCATCTGATCGCCTTGCGGTTCGCTTGTCGCATCAGCAACAGCGGTAGGCAGGTTGCCCGTGCAACTCCCTTTGTAGCGTTAGTAGCTCGCCCTACCTACCCTCGCTTCCACGCTACTCCCTCACGGACAACCCGCCCCTGCCTCCGCTACGATACCTCAGGGCTTGCTGCGGTTCGCGTTGTCGCAGAATCCTGATTAACCGTCGCGTCGAATACGCTGCGGCACATGCGGCACCCCGAGATCAACTTCGCCGTCTGACCTGACACATGCTTCGGCGATTACTTGGTCGAGAGTTTTTCGCTTGGCGATTGCCCGGTCGATGAATTCTCTGTAAACGTCGTCTTCTACAAGAATTCGCTGCGTCGGGCCGGGCTTTTCATGCGACCAAGAGACATAGGCGAGGGCTCGCTTCTGTAGCAGGCGGAAAACCCCAGTGGAGATCTCTATGACCTGTTCACGCATCTGTATTCGCTTCCAATGTCTGGGTGTTTTTCATCACACCAGACGCTAACGGCATTCGTGGAGAACCTGAAATTACTGGATTCCCTATTTTCGACCGGGAAATCACCCTAGTTGTTGGGGGCGAGGATGGGGGGCGATGGCGTCAGGACGCAGTGGCGGCTGGGGGCAATGGCGAGGGCAGTTGCCGGGGAAACGGGCATCGCTCTGAACCGGTCGAGCAACACCCCCCGCCCGACTCATGGTTGGCAATGGCGGCAGGACTGTGGCCGGAAAATGGCAAGCTGCCTGCTACTCAGGGGAGGCATGAGACTACCGGACGACAAAATTGGACAATCAAATGCGGTCGGGCATTACGGCAGCCACGCCTTCCCGCCGCTCACCGCCGACGGTCCTCGCATCTGCGCTCTGGCCATCGACGACGACGAAGAATTCCTGAAACCCATCAAGGAGTTGTTGGAGCCGTATGGCGTCGATGTCCATGCGTTTGCCGACCCAATCAAGGCTCTCGACACGTTCGACCGCGAGAAGAACAATATCCATCTCGTGTTGCTCGATTACAACATGCCGAAGCTTGACGGGGCCAAGACGTGCGGGTGGCTGAAGGAATTCAACCCCGACGTGAAGGTCATCATCGTCTCTGGCTTCGACGAACTGCGCTTGCGGGAGCTTCTAGCCAAGCACCCGATTGACGGCTATATCCACAAACCATTCCGCATTCAGGAGGCGCTGCACGTCATCCGTGATGTCATGACCAAGACCGGGCCAAAGCCTGTCGCCCATTGAACCCGGGGCAGCTTGATGCGCCTGTCCGTCCATGGTTGATTGCCCTCATGGATGACCTCTCCCGATATTCCATGACACGGGATGGCTGCCTGCTGGACAACGCTCCGATGGACGACGGCGGGAAAAGCATCTTAGCTTGCCAATGTTCCCCGCCATCCCCGCCGCCAGTTCAATCTCGCCGTTTTGTTTCTGCTTTTGGAACTGCGTAAGAAACAGGTTTTGGAATTACCTTTTCCACGATGTCGGAGGCGACAGGCAAATGTTGTCCTTCCGGACAAACGCACAGATGCCCGGAACCGAGTTCTTTCCACAAAAGTTTGGGTTGGTATGGCGACAGCCATGAGTTTGATTTTCGCTCTCGAGCGGATGCAGCGGGGCGTGAGAGGCTTTCCTTGAGACGTTCATGACAACACCGTCATCGTTTCCAATGGTTCTTCTGTATTGTCTTCTCGAAGCCAAGCCGATCAGGATGGACACAAAGGACGGCATCGCCGGAACCAAAACGTACCGCAAACTCGCAACCGTCCGGGTCTTCCACTAGGCATTTCGAGAGATCGGGAAATTGCTCCAGGCACCTGATCCGACATACTTCCTGATCTGGAAGACGCCTCAGATTGCTGACCGTGTTGGTGTTCATGCTCCTACGCTCGCTTTAATCGCAAGCCATTCGGCGAAACTGTTCCCCTTGGCTCCGCCCAGCCGCCACCATCGCAAGCATGAAGTCAACCCTTGCCGCCCCATGATTGTAAAAGTCGCATACGACATCGCAGGCATAAAACTTGCCCAGTTGATCCCGTTTCAAGATGACGTAATTCCAGCCCCGATCTTTATCTCCCAGTGCAATGGCGCCAAGAATGTTTCCCGTCCTGTTGGAAAACCATCCCACCTCCTTGCCGATAAAATGCTCCAGATCGCTGTCCAGCGATAGGCGGTGGATGAACTCTGCCCTGCCGATAGCTCTAATGACCATGACCCCCACCCGCAGTAGCGACGATTATTAATGTTGCATTCGGCTGCCTGGCTGTGTCGCTACGCATCTTGGTCGGAGAGAGGCAGCTCGCTGAGACCAACGTCAACCTAGGCCCCATTCCCTGATAAACCTAATGAATTCGCCAAGTATATTTTCAGCTCAAGACTGTTCGCCGCCCGACCGCGCAATGCGTTTGACCTGCGAGATCCAGTTGTTTACGGGTCATGAGGATCCGGGCGGCAATTGGCAGGACTTGGTTTTCGGGTGGTTCGCGGAGGCGGTCGAAGTGGCGGCGGTTCAGCGGGGGTGCGAGTGGTGGAGAGCGTGAGATCGGTCTTACAGACGCGTTGATTCACCTCACTTTGAGATCACACACAGCTACCTTGGTGATGCTGGGAAGGACCGTCTCGGCCCTGCCTTTATCTCTGTGACAGTTTCTTTCAAAGCCGGTTCCTCCAGACTGCGCATCCCTTCTTTAGGCGATCCTGAGGCGATTAAACACAGGGACTTTGGCAAAGTCCAAGATGAATGCAAAGACCGCTGTCGCCACGAGTGTTCCTCCCACCACGAATATAGGCAGAGGAGCCATGGCGATCCCGCAAACTGCCAGCGTAGAGGCGATCAGTAGATCGACTACAGACGACCCGATGAGCCACCGGCTTGGATGGGCGGACCCCATGCGTTGGCGTTCACGATTCGTATAGGTTGTCGCTTGATTGCCAAACACTATGACCACGAAGGCGAGAGTTCGTAGCGTTTCAATTCCAAAACCCAGGTTGAATTTGGCGATGGTCAGGACGGCGGTGCAAAAGACCAACTCGGCGATTCCCACGAAGACGCCCGCGATCGTCAACGAGCCGATTCGCCACGCATTGGGCATCGGGGACGGTCGCACGTTGTCTGTCGTTAAGGACATGCCCAGGAGGTCGCCGGTGAGCATTATAATGACCATCAACATTGGAGTCAGGATCGCGTGCCCGGTCATCACCAGACCTACCGCCAGGAATAGCACCTGGACGGTTTTCTTGGTAACCGTGTTGAGCGCATAGGTCAAAATGCGCTGGAACGTCACACGGCCTTCTTTTACCGAAGCGACGATACCGCTGAGTCCTGGTTTGGTCAGCACGATGCCGGCCGCCGACTTGGCAACATCGGTAGCAGTCAACACCGCGATTCCCATCTGCGCCTGGCGGAGCGCCGGCGCGTCGTTGGCTCCATCGCCGCACATACCAACGGTGTGGCCACTCTTCTGGAACGCCTTTACGAGGTTGTACTTGCCTTCCGGAAGAATGCCGGCGAAAACCGCAAACTCCTCGGGGCGAACATCGGCGGGAATGGGGCCCGGCGGACAGACCTTTCCGTCCAAGCCAACATCGTGAGCGACAATGGCTGCGGTCGCGGGTGCATCGCCGGTCACCATGACCGCTCGCACTCCCAGCGTGTGCAGTTCCGTAATCAACGCGGCGGAATCCGTTCGGGGCGGGTCGCTGAGAGCAATGATCCCGGCAAGTTTCAGCGCTGCTGGCGGACCGATCGCGACGGCCAGAACGCGGAAACCCTTGGCCTCAAGTTCATTCGCCGTCTTGGACGCATCGGGCGCCGATTGCGTCAGTTTTGCAACCGCGGCAAACGCGCCCTTGACCGCGCGAACCGTGGCGCCCCCCGGATCGGTGGCAGTCGCCTCCGACATCTTCGTGCCCGGATCGAACGGAACGAACTTGGTCAGCTTCGGTAGATCGGAGGCTGCTTTCTTTGCGGCGGCAGCCCGGATGGCTCCATCTACGGGATCTTGGCCGCCGTCCGAACTCGCCAGGGCAGCCACTCCTAAGACGTGCGATTCGTCGAAGCCGGGCATGGCGTGGACGGCGGTCACCGTAAGTTCGTTTTGGGTGAGCGTGCCGGTCTTATCCGAGCAAAGCACGTCGATGCTTGCCGCTTCATCCACCGCGGAGAGTCTGGTTGGAAGGACGCCCAGCTTGGCCAGAGCCTTTGCGCCGAGCGCTGCCGCAAGGGTAAAGGTAGCTGGCAGCGCCACCGGAATCGATGCCAGAACTGCCGTCAAGACGAGCGGGATGATCTCGCTACCTGGCATCTTGATCGCGTAGGCATACCCTACCAATATCACGATGATCACGCCGTTGAACATGGCGAGATTGCGCACCACACGCAGCACCGCCTTCTGCTGCGAACTTTCGACATGTGCCGTGCGAACCAACTCCGCGGTGCGTCCAAACTTCGTGCGCGCTCCTGTCGCCGTGACCTCCGCGACCGCTTCGCCGCGCCGCACCAGCGCTCCCGCGTAAGTTTCGAACCCGGCGCCTGCTTCGATGGGTACTGATTCGCCGGTGAGCATGGACTGGTCAAGCAGCACCGATCCTTCGGTCAGGCGCACGTCGGCGGCAACTACGGCGCCGAGCGACAGTTTCACAATGTCGCCAACCACCAATTGGGCCGCGGGTACGGTAGTCCAGGCATTATCGCGTTTGGCCGAAGCATTCAGCGCAAGCCGCGACTTCAGCGCGGCCAGAGTCGCCTGAGCGCGCCCTTCCTGGAAGAACCCGAGTGCAGCGTTGAAGGTCAGGAGGCCCGCGATGATCCCCGCCTCGACATATTTGCCGAGGACAATTTCGAGCACGACCGCAGCCTCGAGCATCCACGGAACGGGCGCCCAGAACTTGGTCAGCGCCCTGCGCAGCGGATGCACGGAGGTGTCGGGCATTGCGTTTGGGCCGGATTTCTCCAACCGGGTTCGGGCTTCATCGGCCGTCAGGCCGGTCGAGGGCTGGACCTCTTTTGCGGCGTTCATGATTCAAACCTCACTTCGCGAGCAGCTTGCGGATAGATTTCAATTCCCGCTCGCGTTTCGCGGTGGTCTTGGGATATGCCATTTTCATTTCATGGAACGCATCCAGGACAATTTGGGAAACAGCCAGGCGGGCGTTTTCCTTATCGTCGGCGGGAACGACGTACCAGGGCGCGTGATGGGTGCTTGTCGCGCTGAGACAGGCCTCATACGCCTTCGTGTACTGCTTCCAATATTTCCTCTCATGCATGTCCGCCAGACTGAATTTCCAGTTCTTGTCGGGTTCATCGATGCGCTCTAGGAACCGTCTTCGCTGCTCTTCCTGCGAGAGGTGAAGGAAGAACTTGACGATCCGGGTGCCGTTACGGTGGAGGTGCTCCTCCAGGTTCCGGATGGAGCGATACCGCTCCTCCCAGATGGTTTTCTCATTGCGCAACTCTTCCGAGAGCCCCTGCGCGCGGAGAATCTCCGGATGGACTCGAACGACCAGCACTTCCTCATAATAGGA
>PLTX01000083.1 GCA_003164675.1 Verrucomicrobiota bacterium
GCTATTTATGGGACACAACACTAGCCCCCACGAAAGCCCATCCGCCCGGTTCGTTTGCGTTGCGGCTGATATCCGGTAGAATGTCGGAAGAGAGGATATGGGTTGGATGAGCACGTTGCATGAAGCGGCCTCGACGGGGCAGATGGATTTGCTGGAATCCCTGCTCGCGCAGCACGCGGACGTCAACGGCCACGATGGTCTCGGCTGGACACCGTTGCATTGGGCCGCCGAGGCCAATCGCCCGAACATTGTGAAGCGGTTGATCGAAGAGGGCGCCGATGTCAACGCGCGTGACAAGAGCGGTTCGACGCCGTTACATTGCGCCGCCGGGATGGGCAGCCGGGCGATCGTGGAGTTGCTCGTGGCGCACGGCGCGGATGTGAACCTGCATAACAGCTTTCACTGGATCCCGCTGCATACCGCGCTGTTTTCGCAGCACATCGACGTGGCCGAGTTACTGGTCGCCGTGGGCAGTGAACTCGATATTTTCAGCGCCGCGGGTCTTGGCATGACGGAGCGCGTCGCCGAAATCCTCAAGGCGAGGCCGGATTTGGCGCGGGCCAAGGACGGCTATCACTCGACGCCGCTGCACTGGGCCGCGCGCAACGGCCACCAGCAGATTGTGGAACTCTTGCTGGCCAACGGCGTGGAGGTCGACGTGGCGAGCCGATACGGTTCAACGCCATTGCATCTCGCCGCGGAATACGGACGGGAAGCGGTCGCCAAACTGTTGCTGACGAAAGGGGCGCGTTTGGACTCGAAGGGGCGGTATGGTTCCACGGCGCTGCATTGGGCGGCCCGCAACGGCCACACGACCGTGGTGGAATTGCTCGTGGCGCACAAGGCCGATGTCAATGCGGTGAATCAGCGGGGGTTGACGCCGCTGCGCGTGGCCCTCAAGAACGGCCGCACCGAGACGGCGGAACGACTGCGGCGGCTCGGCGCGCGCGAGTAACATCTTCATGAACGATATTGGCAAAATCCTGGTCCTCGTCGGGCTCGTGTTGGTGGCGCTCGGAGGACTGCTGTGGTTGGGCGGCAAGTTGCCGTGGTTCGGTCGGCTGCCCGGTGATATCCGCATCGACCGCGAACATTTTAAATTGTATTTCCCGCTGACCACCTGCCTGCTCATCAGCATTCTGCTCACGTTGCTTTTCCGTTTGATCGGGAAAGGGGATTAGATCGCCATGGAACCTATTCTCAACGTCCTTTGGATCATGGCGATTCGTCGCCGCATTGCCCTTTCCCTTCTCGTCATCGCCTGTCTCGCATCCCTCTTCGCGTCCTTCACCGACGCCGCCGTCCGCTACCCGACCACCATCATCAGCGGTACGACGACCGGCTATGTCGATACGTTAATTTTCCCGCCTGGCTTGACCATCCCCAACCTGCCCGGCGGCGGCACCATCACCATGCACAACGGTACGTGCATATTGGCGCCCAATGGAGTGGCAGGATCGGCGCGAAGGAACTCCACTGACGCCATCGACTCGTTGTTGCTCGCAGGCAAGAGCACGTCATTCCTGACGTTCGCCAGCAATGACCTTGCCGCGTATCAGCGCAACACGAACTTTTGGGGAGCCAGCCTGGATATCACTTGCGTGGGCGTTTGGAACTCGACGCCGGATCTTTACCAGACCAACAACAACAATCGGAGGGCGTGTGTGCTCATATCCTCCAATGTCGTGCTGTTTGCAGCGCACTACCCGTGCCTCGTCGGCTCCACGAATCGGTGGCTTACCACGAACAACGTCGTAGTCAGCCGAACCATCACGGCCACTAATGCTGCGCCCATTGCTGGCACTGACCTGGGGATCGGACTTCTCAACAGCCCGATTCCCACCAACCTGATAACGCCTGCGCTCGTACTTGGCGATTCGTGGACAAACCAATTCCCGTCGCTGGCCGTCGGTCAGCCGGTCATGGGGTTCAACCAATCGTACCAAGCCTTCGTGTTCACGGTTAGGAATCTGCTCGCAAACGGCCGCTCCATGTTTACCGCGCCCACGACGGCTCTGGAACAACCATTTGGCGGGTTGGTCGCGTCAGGCGATTCCTCCAAGCCGGTGCTCATGTTTGTCAACGGCAAGCCTGTTATCCTTTGCACCTGGCACTTCGTGAATGCTGGTGACGCGGTGACGGGACACACGACCGCACTGAACGACGCCATCGCCGCGTTGGGGGGCGCATCGACCAGCAACATTGACCTGAGCAGCTTCATCAGTTTCCAGCCATGACCCGCGCCATCCTCCATGTCGACTTGGATGCCTGCTAGCGGAAGCATAAGCTCAAAGCGCGTGTGTGTTCGCAATTTAGTACCCGAAGCCGAAAAAGAATTCTGTTGGATTTGAACTCCATCGCTCCATAATCGTACTCAAGCGAGTGTTGTGAGAAATGCCTCTTGGGGCCGAAGTAAACGGTAAGGCGCGGTCGCCGCACGAACACGCAACGCTTTCCATGAAGACGTCAGAATTCGATTACAATTTGCCGTCGGAATTGATCGCGCAGCAACCGCTGGCCGACCGGGCCGCTTCTCGGATGATGGTGGTGGAGCGCGCGACCGGTGAGATTCGCCACGACGCGTTCCGCCATTTGGGCCGCTACCTTCACGCGGGAGATCTGTTGGTGCTCAACGACACAAAAGTCATTCCCGCGCGCATCTGGTCGCGCGAGCCGGCAGTCGAGTTGTTGCTTGTCGAAAAAATCGGGGCGGACTGTTGGACGGCCCTGGTCAAGCCCGGCAAACGGGCGAAACCGGGCGCCACGTTGCAATTTGAGGACGGGGTGACGGCAGTGGTCGAAGGGGAGACGGATTTTGGCGGACGGACGCTGCGCTTTTCGGGCGATATGGAGTCTTATCTGGCGGCGCACGGGGCCGCGCCGCTGCCTCCGTACATCAAACGGACAACGCAACCCCTCGACGCGGATCGCGACCGATACCAAACCGTGTTCGCGCGCGCGCCGGGCGCGGTGGCGGCGCCGACGGCCGGACTGCACTTTACGACAGACGCGCTGGAGCAACTTCGGGCGACCGGCATCGGACATACATTCATCACGTTGCATGTTGGCATTGGCACCTTCCGCCCCGTGAAGGTGGAGAATATTGAGGAGCACAAGATGCACGCCGAGAGGTTTTCGATTTCTGCGGCGGCGGCGGCGGCCATCGGTGGCGCGGGCCGCGTGGTGGCGGTGGGCACGACGGTGGCGCGGACGCTGGAGTCCTGCGGCAACGTGGAGGCGCGGGACGGCACGACGGACATTTTTATCCGCCCGCCCCACACGTTTCGCCACGTGGACGTGATGCTGACGAATTTTCATTTGCCGCGCTCGACGCTGCTGATGTTGGTGAGCGCGTTTGCCTCGCGCGAGTTGATCTTGAAGGCGTATGCAGAGGCCGTGCGCGAGCGGTACCGCTTTTTCAGCTACGGCGATTGCATGCTACTGCTGTGACCGTTTCGGCTACCGGCGACGTATTTTATTGAATTGATGCGGGCGATCATCCTGCGCGGGGCGGGTTTCCTGGAATTCTGGCGGAACCTGCTGGTCCTCGCCGTCATGGGCGCCGCCCTCTTCTCGTTGTGCGCCCTGCGCTTCAAACGCAAGATTGGGTAGGGTTGTAACGGCGGTTGTGTGAGCCGCCAAACAAAGAATCGGCGCTTCACAGCCAGCTGACGATCAGCGAGTCCTCTTCAAACATCGGCGCCCGCAGAGCCGCCTGTCTGGATGCCCTTGCGGCGGCAACGGACAAGGAGTGCGAGGAGTGCGAGGCCGCCAACGGCCAGCAACGCCACAGCCGAGGGCTCAGGCACAGGTTGGAAGGCCAGGCCAACTGGATTATCCAACCCGGAGGCGAAGGTGCTTTGCACTCCGCCCGTCGTGATTTCAGTGACGTAGCCCAGGGACCAGCCGATCCCATTCGCCACAAACAGATCGCCCGCATTGTTAAAGGCCAGCTCATTGGGACTATTCACCGCGGATGCAAAAGTGCTTTGCACGCCGCCCGTCGTGATTTCAGTAATGGAGCCATAGGGTTCGCAATTCGCGACAAACAGATTGCCCGCGCTGTTAAAGGCCAATCCCCAGGGATTATCCAACCCGGAGGCAAAGGTGCTTTGCACTCCGCCCGGCGTGAATTCATAGATATTGCCACTGACCTGATCTGCCACGAACAGATTGCCCGCGCTGTTAAACGCCAGTCCAGCAGGATTATCCAACCCTGAGGCAAAGGTGCTTTTCGCTCCGCCCGGCGTGAATTCATAGATGTTGCCGCTGCTGTAATCCGCCTCAAACAGATCACCCGCGCTGTCAAAAGCCAGTCCTTCGGGGCCACCCAAGCCCGAGGCAAAGGTGCTTTTCACACCGCCCGGTGTGATCCCGGTGATGTAGCCGCCATCGCAACTCCCCACAAACAGGTTTTGCGCCGACGTGCTGGCCGCCATCAGCAGGACGACTCCCGCGCAGACCGCTGCGTCCAATGAATGACACACAGCTCGAATGTTCGTTTTCACCCGACAATGCTCGGCGAGGTTCATGTGATTCTCCTTCTTGATTGCAGCCTCGTAATTGGCGCTCGCGTTATCCACATAGGGGTTGCCCGCGCGAATCGCAGGCCGGGGGGCGAGCCGGATGGCTCAACAAGATCAGCAGACTGAGACGAGTAGCTAGAAAAGTGCTGGGAACTGCGTGGGTACAAGACACCCTTCGTCGTGCGAACGTGGCGCGAACAGCTCCCGAAACCTAATGCTCTCAGCATCGCCCAAGTCCTCATGCGACCCAATGCCACAGCTGCACGGAACAAGTGGCTGCCCAACAATTTGTATTCTGCGCCTACGACCCGATGCCTGTCAAGCCAGTAATATCCTGACCTTCGTGCTCCTTCCGGGAGTGCCCTCGCTTCTTCAGCCATGGCGATTGCGTGCTAAACCTGTGACGCTTTCGGCCAGATTAGCGACGTGAGGATGGACAGCGCGGCAACGCTGGCGACCACGCCGAGCGTGATGCTAGTTGGAATCTTGATGTCCCATGCGGACAGGATCATCTTCGTTCCCACGAACACAAGAATTATCGACAGCCCGTAATGCAGACGATGAAACATGTTCATCATCCTCGCGAGCACGAAGTACAAGGCGCGGAGACCGAGAATGGCGAACACATTCGACGTGAACACGATGAAGGGATCCGTTGTAATCGCCAGCACCGCGGGGATGGAATCCACCGCGAACATCAGGTCCGCGGTTTCAATCGTCAGTAGCACGACCAAGAGGGGCGTGGCAACCCATCGCCCGTTCTGCTTCGCCAGGAACTTCTCGCCTTCGTAATTTTCCGCGATCGGCATCTTCCGGCGAAACAGTTTCAAGACCGGACTTTTCTCGGGATGGATGCTCTTTCCCTTCGCCAGCGCCATCCTGGCGCCGCTGGCGATCAACACCCCGCCGAACACGTAGATGATCCACGAAAATCGATGAATCAACGTAACCCCCATGGCGATGAATACCGCGCGCATTACCAGCGCCCCGATGATACCCCAGAAGAGCACCTTATGTTGGTGGCGCGCGGCCACATGGAACGAGGAGAAAATCAGCAGAAACACGAACAGGTTGTCAAGGCTCAGGGATTTCTCGATCAGATACCCGGTGAGAAATTCCAACGCCTTGGAGGGACCGAGCCGGAAATAGATGACGAGATTGTAGCCCATCGCCAGCGCGATCCATATGGCGCTCCAACCGAGTGCCTCCTTCAGTTTTACTTCGTGGGCGCGACGGTGAACCACGCCGAGATCAATCGCCAGCATCACCAGCACAAATGTGTTAAAGAACACCCACTTCCAGATGGATCCCAGCATAGGGTGAATTGTGCGGGCCAGCTCCAGATCCGTCAACGAAAAGCAGGCAGAAATGGCTTCGGAGCGCGATCATGCATGCCGGGCGCGTGCTCCTTATATCGGTCCAACCGACCCCGGCACGTGGCGTGCTCTTTCCACTTTCACCTCGTCGCTTGGCTCTGTTATTTTCGCGGCGACGAACGGAGGCGCTTGTGGCGATACGGAAACCGGCGATTTGGAATGCGATACTGATTCTGGTGCTGATTGCGGCAGCGGCGTGGCTGCTGTCGCGACGCCAGACCGGAACCCGCGTCGTTTCCGGCACCGTGGAGGTGGATGAAGCCCACGTGGCTTCCCGGTACGGCGGGAGGGTCGAGAAGATCGACGCCCAGGAAGGTGATACGCTGACCAACGGGCAACCGATTGTGGAACTCGATGCCGCCGAACTTCGCGCGCGACGCGATTACACGACGGCGCTGCTCGATGAGATGGTGCACGGACCCCGGGCCGCCGAGATCGACGCGGCCAAGCACGATTGGGAATCACTCAACGCCCAACTTGATTTCGCCATGGCCGAAGCCAAACGCCAACGTGAGTTATACCAGCAAAACGTCAATTCCTCGACTGATCTGGATGACGCCAACAGCCGCGAACACAGCCTTCAGGAAAGCGCCGATGCAGCCAAGAGGCGGTACGACCTGCTGGCGGAGGGCACACGGCTCGAGCGCATCGCGCAGACCAAAGCGCAACTGGCCGAGATCGACGCGCAATTGGACGAAATGCGCGTCGCGGCGCCGGACAACTGCGTGTTGGAAGTATTGAGCGTCAAGGTGGGTGACGTGCTCGGGGCCAATCACGAGGTGGCGACGCTTTTGTACCCGCAACACTTGTGGGTGCGGGTATACGTGCCCGAGCCGTGGCTCGGGCAGATCCAGCTCGGCCAGCCAGTGAAGGTGCACACGGATTCTTCGGGCGAGGAATTCACGGGCACGGTCGAACAGGTCAACCGTGCGGCCGAGTTTACGCCCCGCAACGTCCAGACGGTCGAGGACCGCGTGCGCCAGGTATTCGGCGTCAAAGTCCGCCTGCCAAGCGACACGGGCAAACTGCGCGCGGGGATGTCGGTGGACGTCTCCTTTGCCAATGTCCCGCCGTTCCCGAAGTGATTGTCCCATGCCCCAGGAAGTCATGATCCAGTGTGACAACCTCACCAAGAGGTTTGGCGATTTCACGGCTGTCGATCATGTCAGCTTTTCCGTCCAGAAGCGGTCCATCTTCGGGTTCCTCGGCCCGAACGGTTCGGGGAAATCCACGGTCATCCGGATGTTGTGCGGCATTCTGGAGCCGAGCGACGGCGTGGGGCGCATTGCCGGCCACGATGTGTCCGGCGAGACGGACGCCATCAAGGGAAAACTGGGCTACATGTCGCAGAAGTTCTCGTTGTACGACGAACTGACGGTGAACGAGAACCTCTTGTTCTACGCGCGGTTGTACGGCATCCACGGCGAGGCGATGAAGACGCGGCGCGACGAGTTGATCGCTCTCGCGCATCTGGGGCCGTATGTCGATCGGCGGGCAGCCTTGCTCTCGGGCGGCTGGAAACAGAGGCTGGCGATGGCCTGCGCGCTCGTCCACAAACCCAGCGTGCTGTTTCTCGACGAGCCGACGGCGGGAATCGACCCTGTGGCGCGGCGCGAGCTGTGGGATTTGCTGTTTGAACTCTCGAGCACGGGGATGACGCTGTTCGTGACGACACATTATATGGACGAGGCGGAGCGCTGTTCTCACGTCGGCTACATCTACATGTCCAAACTGATCGTTTGCGGCGCGCCGCACGAATTGAAAAAACTGCCGGCGGTGAATCCGCCGGGGACCCGTCGTCTCGAGGTTGCCTGCGATCACGTCACGCTGGGCCTGCGGGCGACGCGCCCGCTCGGAGGGGTGCGTGCGGCGACGGTGTTCGGCCAATCCATGCATTTGTTGGTCGAGGAAACGTTACCCGAGGAATCCATCCGGGAGACGCTCCTTGCGGTCGGCATTCACAAGGTGGAGATCCGGACGATTGCGCCGTCACTCGAGGACGTGTTCGTGGCCCTGACGGCGCAATACGCGGGGGCGCCGTGATGACGTTCCCGACGCCGAAATTCCTTCGCGGGTTCCGTGCGATCCTGTACAAGGAATTCATCACCATTGTGCGCGACCGCACCACGTTGTTTTTCATGTTCTTCCCCCCGTTGCTCCAAATCATCGCGTTCGGGTTCGCGCTCGATAACGACGTGAAACACATGGCCATGGCCGTCTACAACGAAGACCGCACCACGGAGAGCCGTCAGCTCGTGGATGCGTTTGTGAATACGCAGACGTTTCGCGTCGTGAAGGAAGTGGACAGCCTCGCGGAGTTGGAGGCTCTGGTGCGGCAGGGAAAAGCGTATGTGGGACTTCAGATTCCGCCGGATTTCACCCGCAAACTGCGGGCGGGACAGAAGGCGGACGTGCAGGTGTTAATCGACGGCTCGAGTTCGACGATCGCCCTGCAGGCCTTGAACACGGCGCTGGGGGTCGCCTTCCAGCAATCCGTCAACATTCTCCTCGGCGAGACGAGCCGGCGCGAACTGCCGATCGAAGTGCGCGCGCAAGTGCTCTACAATCCATCGATGCGCGCGCCGAACTTCTTCGTGCCGGGCGTCATCGGCACGGCGTTGCAGATCGCCACCATGTTCGCGGCGGCGATGTCGATCGTGCGCGAGCGCGAGCGCGGCACGCTGGAGAACCTGTTCGTGAGCCCGATGTCGCGGTGGGGGTTGATGCTCGGGAAACTCGTGCCATACCTGTGCATTTCGATGATGATGGCGCTGTTCCTGTTCACGATCCTGCGATGGGTGTTCTTCGTGCCCATCCATGGCAGCCTGGTGATGCTGTTTCTGTCCGCCTTCCTCTACATCTTCGCGCTGATCAGTCTCGGGTTGCTGGCGTCCACCAAGGCGCAGAGCCAGAACGAAGCGTTGCAGGTGACCCTGGCCATCATGTTGCCCTCGATCTTTTTTTCGGGATTCATTTTCCCGCGGGAGACGATGCCGTGGATCTTCTACGCGGTCGGCGCCATGTTGCCGGCGACATACTTTATCGAACTGATGCGGGCCATCATCCTGCGTGGGGCGGGTTTCCTGGAATTCTGGCGGAACCTGCTGGTCCTCGCCGTCATGGGCGCCGCGCTGTTCTCGTTGTGCGCCCTCCGCTTTAAACGCAAAATCGGGTAGACAACCGGGACGGAGGCCCTGCCCGCTGACCACGGCCACGACGTATACCGATGCGGAAATGCCTCAAATTCGACGTAAAAGTCCCGCGGACCCTTCACAAAAGGCCAAAACAAACCCAATTTCAGCAAAACAAACCCAAGCCATTCAGCCGCAAAAACATCTCGCTAACCACCTGTCAATCAAGCTGTTAACCCGAGCTTGATTATCCAAAAAGCTTGGGTTTGTTTTGCCAAAAAAGCTTATACACGAGCGTCCCATCCCCTGAAGCGCAGGCGCTTTCCACCCTCCCGACCCGAATTGGCGACCGTCATGTCAAAGAACGGAAACAACCATGGAGATTATATCCCACATGGATAATTTGTCAAATGGATTCCGATACAGACGCCAATACCCGCCACAGAAACGCCGCATCTCACGCGACGCCGCGGGAATTTACCCCGAGCCCATGTCGATGCCTGATGGCACCTGCTGATTCTTACCATCATGGGCGGCGCGCTCTTCTCGTTGTGCGCCCTGCGCTTCAAACGCAAAATCGGCTGGAACTGATGCGTTTGTAGCCGCCCCGCTCTGTCGGGGCGCATCCTGATATTGCCACCGTTGTAGCGTAGGCTGTCCCCAGCCGATGGGCTCCCGACCGGCCCGGATGTGCTGGGGACAGCGCACGCTACGCCGTCCAATGCAAATGTCAGTGACAGTGTCAAGATGCACCCCTTTTTGGTTGGCGATCGCCCTTCGCTTTGACGTTATGTCAATTCTGACATATCTTCTCCCTTATAACATGAAGAAATTGAAGAACGGATGGGTGCAGGGCTCGGCCCAGGAGTTTTTGGAGCTGTCTGACGCGGACATGGCGTACATCGAGACCAAGTGCGCCCTGGCCGCTTGTCTGCGCGAACAGCGGATGAAACGTCGCCTGACGCAAACGGAACTGGCCGCCCGGCTGGAAACCAGCCAGTCCCGCGTCGCCAAGATGGAGTCCGGCGATGCGACCGTCTCGATTGACCTGCTGCTGCAAGCCCTATATCGCATCGGTACGAAGCGCCGCCAACTGGCCGCCCTGCTCTGAATCTCGCGGCAAGGGAGAGGAAATTCTTACACTCACTTGGGTCAGGCGTATCAATTATGTAATTGACCGAAGATGTTGCGAGTGGCAGAAGGGGTGCATGGAGCATCCCACCGTGGCGATGGTCATCGATCGAATCCATGCTGAGTTACATAATGAATAGGGCTGACCCCACATCGCCTACTCTGTTTTCCTGGTTTCTGTTGGTGCTAGAATTTACACGTGATTCGGGAGACGGAACTGATGATAATGGCCGTCCATCTTTTCGACCCGCGCCTCCTTAGGGCCGTGATTTGGATAGCAGTACTCTTACTGCTTCTGCTCGGTCGTTGGGTCGTCTATAGCATCCGCCTAAGAAGATGGATGGCACTGGTGGATGTCATGAAGCGTTGCGCACCTGACGTGTTCGCCCTTATGGGCGAACCCACGCACTTCTTATGGCAGAAACTCCTGAGAGGCGATTTGCTGACGAATGATCGATTTTGGTTCTCGGCCATCTGGAGACCAGACACGTTCCCTGACGACCCAAGAATCCGCACAGCGCTCAATTCCTATCGCAAGGCGGTAATCGTTGAATGGAGCTATTGGCTTGTGATGGTTGCTGTGGTTGGACTGATGTGGATGGCCCGAGCCGTATTCTTCGGTATCTGAAAGCACGTTTTGTAAAGAGGTCAGGAATGAATACGACGTAATGCAGCGGCATGAGAAGGGGCGTTCTGAGCAACAGCATGGGATCAGGCCTATTCATTATGCATTTGGAGGAAGTCTCCCCGCCCTGATCCTGACAGATTTTCACTCCGCTCCGTGCGGGGCTTCAACACACTTACGCGGCGCCGTTGGCTTTTTCCAGGTACGCCTTGACGGTGCGGCGGTCGAGCTTGGTGCGGCGGGCGACCTCTTCATAGGTGCCGTGGCGGTCGTAGAGCAGTTGGCAGTAGCCGGAGAGGAGGGTGTCCGCATCAATTGACCCGTGGTCGATCCCGTCTCGCGAGAGTAGAAATCGCCGCGGAACTGGTCGAGTGGTTTGTTGGTCGCGGGGTGTCTTTCCCCCACGTCGCCAATCGCAACGCCAAGAATCGTTGTCGCCGCAGTTGTGCTGTGGTGGGGAGACACGCGCAGTGTCTGCGCGATCACCTGGGCTGGGGGAGTTGCGCGCGGCCCGACCCGGCGGCTGGCCATACCTGACTGTTCGCATCAATCAGATTTACGGGCAGACCGCCTACGTACACGTCCCGCTCGATCTCTTATATATGGAAGAGAGTCTCGCGCCGGCGGCGGAACGGGCCTATCGGGAGCACACGCGCACTTCCGAACGAAACGCCTACATCACGGTGCGAATTCGGGACGGGAACGGCATGATTGAGAACCTGTGGGTCGATGGCGTACCGATTCATGAATTTCTGACACGAAAGTGAGCTGCGGAAGCACGGGCCATCGGCCAGCCATTGATCAAGCGCTGGCGCGCGCGGGCAAGGTCAGTGGGACGCCTGCAATCTCTCGATCGCCTCTCGGGCGGCGGTCAAATCCGGGTTGAGCTTCAGCGCCTGCTGGTATTGCTCGATCGCCTCCGGCACTCGGCCCAACTTCTCGAAGGTGACTCCGAGATTGTCATGCGCCAGTGGGGAGTTGGGATTGAGTCGCAATGCCTGCTGGTAGTGAGAAAACGCCTCTGAGACCCGACCCTCTTGGAAGAGGGCATTGCCGAGGTTGACATGCGCATCAGTATAATCGGGATCGATTCGCAGCGCGTGCTCGAGGTGGGGGATCGCTTCCTGCGATCTGCCGAGTTGCAACAGAGCAAGCGCAAGACTGTTGTGCGCGTCGGCATCATCGGGATTGATTCGCAGCGCCCGCTCGAGATGGGGGATCGCTTCCTGCGTCCTGCCGAGTTGCAATAGAGCAAGTCCAAGACTGCTATGCGTGTCGGCATCATCGGGATTGATTCGCAGCGCCTGCTCGAAATATCCGACGGCGTCGTCGGGGTGCCCGGCCCACTCCCGATTCAGGCCCAAGTTGAGCCAGGCAAGCCACGCCCGTGGGTTCTTTGCCACGTTATCCCGCCAGAGTCGTTCATCGGAGGCATAGACGTTGCAGCGCTGCCAAGTGGCCACTCCCATCACCGTCACCACCGCTACCGCGGCGATCGTTCTCAACTGGCGAGACTGGCGGCCGATTCGGCGGCAGGCTTCATTCCCGGCGGCGACCGCCAAGGCAATGACGCCGACGATGGAGTAGTACTGCCAATGATCTGCCACCAGCGAGAAGTTGTGAAAGCTCTGGTTGAAGAATCCCATTACCGGGAAAAGCGTGACGACAAAATACCCCAGGCCGAATAACAGGGGACGGCCCCACGTCCTCCGCTTCCGCCAAAAAACCAGGAAGCAAACGACCAGCAGCGCCCCCGGCGCGTACGAGACCCAGTGACTCGCATCGACCTGCCACTTCGGATAGATTACCGTCAGGTTCAGCGGCAGGAGCGCCTTGTACAGGTAAAACCAGGGGACCCATCCGGCCGCAGCCAGCCGAACAAGAAAGCTGGCGTTTCGAATCATCATCCCATGCATGGCGCGGTGATACTGGAACCAGACGGTCACCAACCCCAACACCAGGGAAACAACAAAAAACGGCACGCTGCACCACACGTCCCTCCATCGCACCCGCCCACGCGTCCACCAAATGCAGCCCAAGAGCACAACCGGGAGCATGACAACCGCCGACTTGCTGAGCAGCGCCAGCAGAAATGCCGCCAATGAAAAACCGTACCACCGCCATCGGCCCTTGTCGCAGAATCGCAAATACAGAAGCGCCGCCGTCGCCGCGAACAGCATGGACAGCGTGTTCTTCTGTTCACTAATCCAAGCCGCCGTGGCCACATTGACCGGATGGATCGCAAACATCAGCGCCGCCAGCCAGGCTCCCGGAATCTTCAGGTGCCGCAGAACCATCCACACCAGCACGGCGTTGACAGCGTGCAGGAGTACATTGGCCACGTGGTACCCCGTCGCGCTGTTGCCCCAAGCCCGCCACTCCAGCCACCACAGGCTTCCGGTGATCGGATAGTAATCCGCGGTCTCCGTGGTGAACCAGAAACGGCGGAGCCCGGCCTCGTCCTTGATGATCGGGTTGTCGCTGATCAGCACGTCATCATCCCACGTAAAGTCGCCGCGGAGAACCGGCGCGTACGTTGCGAACGTGAGAACCACGAGCAGGATGGCCAGGATTGCAAGGCCGGTACCCGGTCGCTCGTGCTTCATCTGGGGCATTTCCATCTTGCTTTCGGAATTCTGTTACCAAGTGTACCCGCCGGCCATCTGCCTGACAAGACGCCACGCAATTTAGTACCCAGATAAAGCCCGTGCTACTGGCGGTTTCATGACCCACTTCACACGTCATGGGGTCGGCCGGTCCGTTTAGCGACGGGAGTCATTTCGCGCACTTGTCAGGCAGATGGATGGAGCCTACACTCGGCCACAGAAGACCGAACGATGAGGACTCCCGAGACGAGACAAGAGCCTGTGGTTGAAGCCGTGCCGGTCGCAATCGCGGATGCTGGCGTCTCGAAGGCCACGCGCATCGCTAACAAGCCCTGGGTTCTGGCCATCGCGCTGGTGATCCTCACTTTTCTGGCATACCTGCCGGCGTTGCGCTGCGGTTACGTCTGGGATGACGATTTCTACGTGACCAAGAATCCGTTGCTGACGGCGCCGGATGGGCTGGAGCGCATCTGGTTTTCGGCGCACAATCAATCGCAGTATTTCCCGCTGGTGTATACGACGTTGCGATTCGAGCATACGTTGTGGGGCCTGCATCCGGTTGGCTACCACTTCGTCAATATCCTGTTCCACGCTCTGAATGCGTTGCTGGTCTGGGCAGTGCTGAGGAAACTCGCGCTGCCCGGCGCGTGGTTGGCTGCGGCAATCTGGGCCGTACATCCCGTCAACGTCGAGTCGGTCGCGTGGATTACCGAGCTCAAGAATACGCAGTCGACGTTGTTCTATCTGCTGGCGCTGTTGGCGTGGATGAAGTACGCCGACCGAGAGACCGGGCGCCCGTGGCGATTCTATGGGCTGGCGCTGGTCTTGCAGGCGCTGGCGTTATTCAGCAAGACGACGGCTTGCACGCTGCCCGCGGCGCTGCTGCTCGTGCTTTGGTTGCGAAAGGAACCGATCGGCTGGCGGCGGCTTGTACAGGTGGCGCCGTTTCTGGCGCTTGGCGTCGCGATGGGTTTGTTCTCCATATGGTGGGAGGCTCACCTGGGCAATTACCGCAAGGAACTCGACTACACATTCAATGCTCTGGAGCGCGTGCTCATCGCCACGCGTGCCTTGTGGTTCTATGCAACGAAGTTGGTCTGGCCGACGAAGCTGGCCTTCAGTTACCCGCGTTGGGAAATCGATGTGCGCGACCCGCGACAGTACACATGGCTGATCGGGTGCGTCGTCATCGCACTGTTCCTGTGGTGGCGACGGCGGGTTTTGGGGCGGGCGCCTGTTGCGGCAGTCGTTTTCTTTGTGGCGGCGCTCTCGCCACTGTTGGGGTTTATTCCGCTGTACACGTTTCGCTACACGTTCGTTGCCGACCACTACCAGTACGTAGCCAGCATTGGCCTGATTGCGCTGTTTGCGGCGGCGGTGTCGAGCCGTGTCGACACCTGGCAACTGGGCACTACCGGGCGATGCGCTTTGTTAGCTTCCCTGCTGTTTGCGCTGGGAGCGCTTACCTGGCGACAGGCGCACATTTACCATGATGAGGAATCCCTGTGGCGAGACACCATCGCGAAGAACCCTGCGAGTTGGATGGCGCACACCGATCTGGCCGGGGTGCTCCTCGAATCGGGCCGGGCGACGGAAGCGCTGGAAGAGGCGGAGCAGACGCTGCGGATCAAGCCGGACTGCGCGGAGGGACATTACAATCTTGGCAACGTGCTGGTTTCCGTCGGCAAAGTCGACGAGGGGATCGGGCATTATGAGCAGGCGCTGCGGATCAACCCGAGCATTGCCGCCGCGCACTACCGGTTAGGGCTGGCGCTGGCCCGAGAGGATCGTATGCCAGAAGCGATCGAACACTGGGAGCAGGCGCTGCGGATCAACCCGGATTATGCCGACGCGCACTCCAAGCTGGGCGTGGCGCTTGCGGAACAGGGTCGGATGCCAGAAGCGATGCAGCACTGGGAGCAAGCAGTGCGCGTCAACCCGGATGATGCTGATGCGCATAACCGTTTGGGGCTGGCGCTGGCGAAACAGGGACACATGCAAGATGCGGTGGGACACTGGGAACAGGTGTTGCGGGTCAACCCGGCTTTCCCCGGAGCACACTACAATCTCGGAATCGCTCTGTGCACGGAAGGCAAGTGGCAGGAAGCCGCGGGCCATTTCGAACGGGAATTGCTGGCCCGCTCTGATAATGCTCTGACGCATTACTATTTGGGGGTTGCCTTGGAACAAATGAACAGGATGAAGAGCGCCATCGAACAATACAAGCTGGCCTTGGAATCCAACCCCGGTATGGTCGAGGCGCAGAACGGGTTGTCGCGGTTGCAGGGCGGGCAGTGATTTTGGAATCGGCTTGCGAAGAGGGATCTGCCTTCCGAGGCTCGGCACAGCGGTGAAAACGGATGGTTGCAATGGAGTTGAGCCGGCGCGATCCGCCACAGGGGGCCCAAAAGTCTTGGAATCGTGCCTGCACAAACCTCTTTTCCGGCTTGAACCCTCAAGTTTCCTCGTAAACTTGCAAGTTCGTACCCAAAACCCGAGGATCGGAAGCGCTTCTTAACGGCTTATTAGATGAATCCTCAGGCCACGAATCCCTCGGCCATCGATAGGAAATAGAGTTGCAAGTATCTGTACATCAACCATTTTGAACGTATGCGTCTCTGACGAGTCGGGAAGTTTCCTTGCAGATGACGAAATGGCGCAGGCATGCGAGACTGGGAAAGTATTGCCGGGGGCAAACACAGAGGAAATCTGCGCCTCCTCCCCCAATGACAACCGTGTTTCGTATTCAAAGCTGAATTGTGTGCATTTTTGTTCTTGCATCCGGACCAAAGATAATCAATAATCGTTGACTAGTGGAAGACACTTGTGGGATAGTGAGAGCGCACTAACAATGACCGCCTAGGACCTGCGATGGGGGGGTTCCGAAATGGCGCGGAGGAGAATGCAGATGCGGAAGATAATTGTCGGTTGGTTGTGGAGAAAGAGTCGCGCTTTTACACTCATCGAGTTGCTGGTGGTCATTGCCATCATTGGGATTTTGGCGGGCATGCTTTTGCCTGCCCTAGCCAAGGCCAGGGAGAAGGCCAATTCCGCGAGGTGTATCGCCAACATGCACCAGTGGGCCTTGGCGCTAAATATGTACAACGATGATTGGACGGAGTACTACCCCTACGATGGCGCGCCCGGAGATCCCTGTCAGTCGGTAAACACGAACGCTTGGTTTAACGTTCTTCCTCCATACCTCGGGCAAAAGTCTCTGTGCCAGTTGTACACCGCCCTTCCACATTCCCTGGCGCCCTCACCGCGTGCAAACAGCATATGGATTTGTCCCAGCGTGACCAACAAGGCCGTAAATCCCACACAAGCCAGTCCCTATTATACTTATGCGCTCAATTTGTGCCTGCACGAACAAAGCTCTACCCGCGTCGGATTCCGTCGCGACCGGATGACGGCACCGTCGATCACGATTGTCTTTGCCGAGGAACCGGAAGACAACTACCCAGAGACGTGCGGCCTGTACGACACCACGACGCGGCACACGGGTGGCTCGAACTTTGTTATGGGTGATGGACATGTGGAATGGGTCGCTTGGAACAACTTCTGCAGGAGTGGCAATAGTGCCATGGGGCC
>PLTX01000105.1 GCA_003164675.1 Verrucomicrobiota bacterium
CTTTGTGTTCATCTTGTCTCCCCCTCACTTCGGCTCACTGAAACGCCTTGTTCAGCAGGATCGAGAGGCGAATGCCGGCCCTCATGAGTTGTGTTTCCACGACCTCCCGGTTTCCCGCCACATACTGCGGGCTCAGGTTGACCGGGGTGCTCTGAATTGGAACTCCCGCATACGTGTGTGCAACGGCTTGCTGATGGGATTCCCACGCCCACTCGGCAACCGAACCGCCTGCCCAGTCCTTCATCTGCTGTGGCGTAATCCTGGAGTTCAATTGGTCAGCGTACTGCATGACATCCTCGCCCTTCAGATACTGGCGGAGCAGAATGGAATCCCACACACTGTGCAGGTTGCCCGCTTGGGACTCCGACAGGAAGGTGATCTTGACCAGGTTGCCGCCCCTGTCATGGTTGCGTTCGGTACTGTGAAGGGGTTGATGCATATCGCCGACGAAATGCACGACGAATCGCAACGCCTCGGCTCTGCTGACCGTCGTGGCGTTGGTATCGGTCAGGACAGCGGCGAAATGTTCGATTTGCGCCACCACGCATTGCCCGGTTTGGCAATCACGGGTCGGATCATAACTGTTAGCCTCGAATGGAATATCTACGTAGTGCCATGGACCGGTCTCAGGGCGATCACGTCGAATGTTATCGGGCCAACTGGCGACCGAGGTGTCGGAAATTTTCAGGTCGGGTCCCAACAGTTGGGTGATCCCAGCCTTCGCCTTGTCGGTGAGGTGCTGTTCCGCGATGCGGGCGACGATGATGTGACCCTCCCACCCCCACGCTCCAACCCGGCCCACCGCGACCGACAGAAACAGCACGACGGCAATCATCGTTCGCACGCAAACGGGAATTCGTCGGTTACTCAAATTGGTCGATTCAATTCGCATCATCATTTGCATCTGCCTCCGTTGAATTTGAATTCGGGAGTCTACCGCTTCGCAATCTGGAAACACATTCTTTTTACGCACAGCCTGTTGCCATCGGTTTCCACGCCGCAAGTTGGAATCGGCGCGATGGGCTGTAGCGTGGCTCGTAAGGAAAGCCTTACCCGAAACTTCTTGCAACACTGACTTTGTGGTGCCAGAAATGCGCCCGTGAGCGCCACGTTTGCGCGACGCCCACTGCTGTGAAGTAATGGAGCGGTCTTTCTATCGGAGAGAGAGAAAGCTATGGCCAGTGCCTACGTCTTGACCAGCAGAGACCTCGTTGGACTGTTGGTTATTCTGGCAGTCGTGTTTGCCCCGCTGGTTTTTGTGTTGTGTTGGGCGCGCAATATTAAACCCAGTTCTCCAGAGTGCCCACACTGCGGCGCGCAAATTTGTGGCACGCCAGCGCGCTGCTACTGCTGCGGACATGAATTTATCCTGACGGAATCTGACGAGGCAACCGCAACAGTGATCCAGCGGGTCAGGGAAGCAGACGCCGACAGAGCCAAGCAGCCAACGGAAGCCCACAGTCCCCCCGCCTCAAAAGTCGCCCGACGCAATCGAGTGGGTAATATCCGCACAAGGCATTGACCGCAGTGCCCCGTATTCCCCCAAACACTTGCGCAGTTGTCTTGCCCGAAAGCAGCGCGGCCTTCATTCTCGACTTGCTGCCGAATCTGCGCGGCCGCGCGTCTTGGCCTCACCCTTGGTCGCGAACGTCTCCCGGATGCGCTCCCCGTCCAACTGGCAGGCGACTTGCCAACCGGTCTTTCCGCTGTCATAATGCAGTTCATGAATTGGCGGCCACAGCTCGGTTTTGGTCTTGGTGGTAGTCATGAAAATCGTTCCTTTCTGCACCTCGGAATGCCAATTACTGCCAATTGCGTTAAGCTCTATTTTCGCAAGTCGTTGATGGAGGGGTGCCAGAGCGGTTGATCGGGCTGGTCTCGAAAACCAGTATGGGCCTACGGTCCATCGAGGGTTCGAATCCCTCCCCCTCCGCCATCTTTCACCGGTACGCGCGAGCCAGCAAGGTGACCGGGTGCGCGACTTCGACGTTCACGCCAAATCGTTTCGCGCCGTAGCGAATCTGTCCGATACAGCCCGGATTTCCCGTAACCACCGCCTGCGCGCCGGTCGCGTCGTAACTGTAGGCAATGCGTTCTTCGGGTGAGTGCCGCAGGTTCACCGGGCTGCCGCCGATGTCCGCCAACCGGCGCAACGTGCTAGGCGATAGGCTCATGGTCCCAGCTTGCCCAGCCGCCGCAACTCGATTTCCGGCAGCGGGTCATCGCCGCCCAGTTCGTAGCCGCGCGCAAAACTGGCAACGGCGTCCTCGGTCTCGCCCCGGCGCAGGGCGTGCAGGCCAAGCTGGGCATGGTAGGACGCGTTTTCGGGGTCGGCTTGAACCGCGCGACGGTAGCGTTCCTCGGCGAGCTCGCGTTTGCCCAGGGCGTCGTACACGCGTGCGATTTTGATCTGAACATCCATGGCGTAGGGATTGGCTGTGAAGGCGCGCTCATACCAGATAAGCGCTTCGTCCAACAATTTCTCACGTTGCGCGACGTTCCACGTGGCGCGCGCGCTCAGCAAGTTGCCGATGGCGGTGGAGACCTCGAAGTTGCGGCGGTCAAATTTCCACGCCTGCAGGTATCGCTCCCGGGCTGTGTCCCAGTCCGACGAATCACCGGCACGTCGGGCCAGCCGCAAATAGAGATCGGAGGGGTAACTTTTGCGCAATCGCGACGCGAGCAGCAGCACCACGATGGCCAGTGCCGCGGCCAGCGCGACCTTGTTCACTCCCTTGACCGCGAGGGGCGCATACCGGCCCGGCAACTCCTCATCCTCATCGATTTTGCCACTGGGGTGGACGCCGCAGGTAAGCGTTGTCGCCATGATGGCAACCAAGGTAAACAAATTGGCCGGCGCATGGAGGCTCGAATCGAAAATGACGCCGATGGCAACGGCCATGACCGCCGCCAGTCCGCCGACGGCAAAAGCGTAGCGGTTCGACGGGGTGGAAGCGGAATAACGCGACGCGCGGACGGAGAGGATTTGAGTGGCCGCGATCACGAAGGCCACGAGGACCCACACGACCAGCACGCAACCGATCACTCCATATTCCGCGAACACGCACCCATACTCATTGTCCGGCGTGTCCATCACACCCTGCATGGTCCGGTGGGCCGGATACAGCCACCGAAACATGCCCGGCCCGACTCCCAGCAACCAGTGGCCGCGCGCCATTTGCCAGGCAGCATGCCACAATACCCCCTGATACTGGCGTTCCGTCGTCGGGTACCCCCGCTCCGATGCTCCCGACGTCAGGAGACTGATGAGGACAACGACCAGCAAGAGACCCAGCAGTCCCACTCCGACCATCAGCCAGCGCGATTTCTTGCCGCCGCGTTGGATGATGTATACGAGCAGAACGATCATACTGGCCAACCATCCCAGCCAACCGTTGGGGGTGGCGACCAACAACAGGGCCGCGCCCATGAGCAGACAGGCGATGGCGACGGCCGCTTTCTGTTCAAAACGGCGACGGGAAAAAAGGAAGGTGGCGGCGGCGATCGGGAACACCATTTGCAGGTAGGCCGCGCCGTGGTTCGGACGAATGAACGCGCCACTGGCACTGCCCAGATACCGGTCGTACTGGGGAAACGCCCACACGAAAGATGATCCGGCGATTACCTGCCACAAAGCGCAGAGGGCGATTACCGTGCCCGTGCCGACCAGCACCCAGACCACCAGCGTGACGTGCCAGCGGTGTCGAACATTGTTGAGGACCAGAAAGAAGAGGAGCGCCGCGGCGAGCCATTGCATCGTTGGGGCGCAGGCGATCGGCTCGATCTCGCTCAAGCCGTAGCGAATCACACCATACGCCGTCAGGGCGACGACCGGTGGGCCGACCGTGGAGAAGACCACGGGGATTTCCCGGGCGTTGAGAATGCGAATGATCCACAGCACACCCGCCACTTCAATGGCGATGAAGACCGGACCAAGAGCCCAGAGCCGAACGGCGCCGAAGGCCAATGGGGCAAACACCAGGACCAACAGACTGAGAACAACGACAGCGGTCTGGCAGACGTGCCCCAAGGGGGACTGTGGGCCCGTCCAGACAGCGCGGACATTGCGGTTACCAAGGCGGCGGCTCACCGTGACCCGTAGCGCGGCTCCTCCTGTTGACTGGCCGAATTAACGGTCGATCGTCTAGAACACGCTGCGGGGCACCGTAACGGTGTCACCCGGCCGAATCGGAACATCCTTGGCCGGATTGCGCAGCAGTTGCTCGCAATCAAAAATCTGCAACATCTCTTTCCCGCGAGCCAGTTGCACCTTGCGTCGATTCGCGTAATCCGTAAATCCGCTGGCCGTGTTGATGGCCTTCATGACGGTCGTGTCCTCGCTCCAAAGGAAGCGACCGGGATTCTTCACTTCGCCGCCAACATAAAAGAACCGCTGGGCAACAATGACGGAGACGGCGCACCGCACGTAGTAGCGGGGCACATAGTTGGACTCAATACGTTCGGCGAGTTCACCCGTGGTGAGACCGGCAGCCTTTATCTGCCCCACCAGCGGCAGTTCGATATTCCCCTGATTGTCAATGGTCACATCGGAAGGTGTGACGCCCGACACGGCGGTCGCCGCGCCGGCGTCGATATGGATGACGATCTCGTCTCCCGTGCGGAGTCTGCCAGAAGCCTCTTCGTCGCTCACGCCCGCGGCGGTGGCAGTGGTGGCGACGGCGGACGATGGCCTGACAGACGACTTTGGCGGGTTCGACCGACCGAACAGGTCGTTGACGGTACTGCATCCGGCAGACAGGCCGAGGATGGCGACCAGGGTTATGCGCCAGCCAAGCAACGCGCATCGATTGATTCGTCGGGTTGAATTCATGAAGTCAATCATTCCACAATGTCCTGCATAATTAGGATCGCCAAATTGGTCCAAGGCGAATCGCTCTCTCAATACTTTCCGGACAGGTCAATTTCATCACCGCCCGATGGCTTGGTGGCTGCAACCTGTTTCTTCTCGCGGAGTTCGCGGGAGTGTTGGGCGAACTCGAGCTGGTCGTGATAATGGTCGTGATAGTAGTAGTAGGACTCATCGTGGCCGAGCTGGACGTTGTTGACCACGCACCCGAGCAGCTTGCCGCCGGCGTTCTGAATGACCTGCACGGCGCGGCGGGCCATGTTGCGCGGGTAACGGCGGTGCTGGACCACGAGGACCGACATGCCCACTTCACGGGTCATGACCGCGGCGTCGCTGACACCGAGGATGGGCGGCGTATCGTAAATGACCACATCGAACTGTTGCACGACCTGGCGGATGAGTTCCGCCATTCGCTGCGACGTCAGCAAATGCAGGGCCGCCCGCGCCGAGGAACCGCCGCCGGCGGCGATCAGCCAGAGGTTCGCGGTTTCGGTCGGTTGGATAATGTCTTGAACGCTCTTGGCGCCGCTGAGGTAATCCGCAAGGCCGATATTGTTGGCGACTCCAAGATGCTCATGAACGCCAGGGCGACGCAGGTCGCTATCGACCACGAGGACACGAGCCCCGTGTTGTGCGTAGACAAAGGCGAGGTTGGCGATGGTGAACGATTTGCCTTCTCCGGCGCCCGCGCTGAGCACGCAGAATGAGGTCGGTGCGCCCTCTGGTTTGGCGAATTCAATGTTGGTGCGCAACATGCGGTACGCCTCGAGGTGGGACATGGAAACATTACCGCGGTGCAGTAATCCGGCCTGTTGTCCGACGACGCCAAGGACGGGCAACCCCAGGTACTTCTCGATGTCCTCGATTCGCTTGATACTGGTGTCGAGGAACTCGATGAAGAACGCCAGGGCGATGCCGAGCACCAACCCGGCGATGGCCCCCATGCTAACGTTCAGCCAGAAGTTGGGTTTAACGTACATCTGCGGCATCGGCGTTTCGGCGTGGTCAATCACTTCCACCGGGCTGCGCGGCAATTCCATTTCGACCGTAGCTTCTTGCAAACGCGCCTTGAGACCTTCAGACAGTTTCGTCTCCAACTCCTCTTCGCGCTCGGCATTTCGGAATGGGACATACTTTTCACTCTGCAAGACGAGGTCGGCGCTCTTGGCGTCGTCGAGCTGTTTCTGCAGGTCATCGACATGGGCCTTGGCAACCGCGTGCTCAATGGCAATACCCGCCTTGATGCCCTCCAGCCGCTCATTGAGTTGCTCCAGCAGCTTATCACGGGTGGCGATCAATGCCAGGACCGTCGGGTGCTCCGGACCATAATCTTCCTTGACGGTCTCCAGATGCGTTTCGGTATCGGTCAGGTTCTGCAGAAGGGATTGGACCGTCGGGTCGCTAATCAACTTGGTGACGGCACCACGCAGTTGTCGGGGGGTGAGTTTTTCGACTTCATTCAGTTCTTCCTGAAGTCCGGCCGCGTCATTGCGGGCCTCGGTCAACTTGGATTCCAACTGCTGGAGCGTGATGTCGTTTAGCTTGGTCTGGTTGATTATGGGCACACCCAGGTCCCTGCGGGACTTCTCGACCTTTTCCTGAGCCTGACGGACCCGGTCCTCCTGCTGCGCCACTTCGTCGCGCAGCTTGTCGATTCCCTTCTGGGTGTCCTCGCGCTTGACCTCCAGCCGCTCATCCTTATAGTAATCAGCAATTGTGTTGGCAATCTCGGCTGCCAGCGCGCCTTCGTGGTCATATACCGAAATTTCGATGAGCGACGTATCGCGGAAACGGCGAACGCTCATCCCCCCCTTGAGCCGTCTGAAAGCCACGTCCTCGGGCAGTTTAACGTCGCCTCCCCAGTGCTGCCGCAAATTGAGCCGCTCGATTACCGGGTACAGAATCTTCTGCGACTGGAGGATTTCGTATTGGGTTTGCAGGAAATAGGGGTCGTAGATCGGCATTTCAGTTCCCCCTCCCATTTGCACCGTCGGCCTCTCCGGTTCGACCTTAATGCGCGCCGTTACCATGTAAATCTTTGGCTGGAAGAGGGTTATGGTAAAGACAGTCAGAACGACGATCAAAAAGACCAAGAACAGAATCACCTTGCGGGTTCTAATGACGCGCCAATAATCCAAGAAATGAAGGCGCACCTCAGCGGCTGGTTGAGTCGTATCCATCAGTAAACTTTTGAAGTCGGTGCACTAAACACCAAGTTCAGCCCGCAGGCAAGTGAAAAGTCAGGTGGCAACTCCGCAACCAAGAACACCTTGCCAATCTTGCTGATATGGTGTTGGTTTCGCAGTTTGTCCATTCTACATCTGAAGACATGCAATTCCCGTGCCGAAAGTCGCGCTTTTCACCCACCCACTCAGTATGCCAGGGTCAACCTCACGCCGATTTGGTCACGGGAATACGGCTGAACCAAGTTCACATTTGAAGAAACAAGTCTGGTGTAGTAGTAATCCAGCCCCGCAGACAGCCATATCCTGAAATCATAGCTGATACCCCAACGTGCCGTGAGGGCATCGTCGCTTGGCGTCGCATTCTGAAACTGAAGATGCTGGTTAAGCAGCTCCGCAGTGAAGGTGCTGTCTGCGTAAGTGGCCTCAACCACAGTATGCAGCCTGGCCGTAAACCGATGATTGACCTGCAGGTCGAAACTCAGTGTCTGCTGTGCGGTGAAGCTTCGCGTGATCCCGACGCTGGCTGAACTCAATGATTCGGCAGCAACGAGTGAGATCGAGTCCATCGGACCGTAATTGTAGATGAGGGAGCCGTACGCGGACGGGGAGGTGCTGGTGGTCCCGTCCTCCGCATTGCGCACGGTATAGCCGCCATTGAGCACCAGCGCCAACCTTGGATTAAACTGGTGTGTCAGGGACAGATACCCGGTGTTGGAGTACGCGTTCATACCGTTCTTGAAGCCGGGATTAGTGTAGACATCCCCAGCATACTGGTAATTCACTCCCAGAATTGTGCGCGGATCCACGGAGTACAGGGCGGAAAGCGTCACCGAGTAATCCTCGTGGTCATTGTTGGTTGCGACCGCGGTTTCCTCATACCTCCAAATGTCCCAATTCCCCGAGATCGACGCAGTCCAGCGGGGCGTCAGCGAGTAGCTCGCATTGCCCACGACCTGATCGTAAAGATACGTGCCCGCCTGGATAATGGTAGTGGGTGCTCCGGATGGCCCCTGCACAAGTTGTGGTTGGAGCGAATCCACAAGATTCTCGTTGAGGCTCAGTAACAGCCTCGGGTTCGGGCTGTAGTTCCCCGAAATGTTCAGTGTGTGAGTCTGGTTCACTCCTCCCAATCGATCGTCGCGCGGATAAACAAGCCCGTAATCGTATTGCCCACTGAGAAGCGAACGCTCCCAGGGAATTTTGGCACGCAGAGTGAGGTCCGAGGTGTACTGGAAGCCTGACTGCCGGTTGAACTGGGTCCCGTTCCAGTTGTCGTCGTACTGCGCACCGGTAGTGACGGCCACGCCCCAACTGCGGTTCGGTTCGCCGGGGAGTGAGACGTCCCAAGCCGCACGACAGACAGGTGTTGCCACCAACAACAGAAGCAGCCATCGGGTCAGGATGGAACCGCGCCAGCTTGGATTCACGCGCCGCGTCCTTCGTTGCTTCCGTCGTGCGCCATCACTCGACAAACTCCAGATTCACAGGGCGCGGCACCAGCGCCGCGTGATAAGCGCGGGTCAGCAACAGCGTGATGGCTTCGCGGCCTTTCATCCCCATGTCCAATGTGAGCGGGTTGACATACATTGCTACGAACCGGTCAGTCGTAGCAGCGTCCATGCCACGACCAAACTCTCGCGCATAGGCAACCGCTTCTTCACGGTGTTCCAACGCATACTGTATGCTCGCGGTCAGCAACTCCGAAATCTTGCGCATCAATTGTTTCCCGAGGTCCTTGCGCACGGCATTCACGCCCAATGGCGTCGCCAAACCCGTGTCCGAGTACCACCATTCGCCCAGATCCACAATCTTGTGCAACCCCATCTGCTGATACGTGATCTGTCCCTCGTGAATGAGCAACCCCGCGTCCGATTCGCCGCTCTTGACCAGGTCCATAATCTTGTCGAACGGCGCCACCTCGAACTTGAAATTCATCAGCAGCAGTTTCAACAGCAGATACGCGCTCGTCATCGTGCCGGGCACGGCGATCCGGTCGTCGGCCAACTCCCCCACGTCCATCGGTTTTCGCGCCACCACGATCGGCCCGCACTTGTCCCCGAAGCTTCCGCCGCTCGCCAGCAGCGCGTACTTGTCCATCACGTAACCATATGCGTGTACGCTGAGCGCCGTTACCTCCAGTTCGCCTTCAACTGCCAGATGATTCAGACTCTCAATATCCCGGATGACATGTTTGAACGTCAGACCCGCGGTATCAAGCTTGCCGTGGGTCAACGCATAAAACATGAATGCGTCATCCGGGTCGGGACTATGGCCGATGCGAATCTCTCGTGGCTCCATGGAATGTGCCTCCTAAATAGGTTGCAAAAATTCACGCGCTCGCTAATTCTAGGGGCTCGCCGGGACGTTTGCACGAAGAAAAACCTCGACCACAATGAAAAACGTCAGCAAGTTCCGCCGACTTTCGCGACTCAATCCCCGGCCCGTCGCCAGGGGTGCCCGCGCGTCCCAACTCGTCGCCGACACCTTCCAGGCCTACAACGCCGCCCGCCTCCGCGAGGGCTGCGAATTATTCACGCAAAAGATGCTGCCGCGCAACGGATTGGTCGGCGTCAGCCTCACCGGCGCGCTCGTGCCTGCCGGCCTGGGCAAATCCTGCCTCATCCCCCTCATCAAAGCCGGCTTCATCGACTGGATCATCACCACGGGCGCCAACCTCTACCACGACATCCATTACGGCCTCGACATGAAGCTGTACCGCGGCTCGCCGTTTCTCGACGACGTCGAACTGCGCAAACGCCACATCATCCGCATCTACGACATCCTCTTCGACTACACCGTCCTGCTCGACACCGACGCCTTCATCCGCCAGATCATCAGCGGTCGCGAGTTCCAGCGGTCCATGGGCACCGACGAATTCCATTATCTCCTCGGCAAATACGTCCGCCAACGCGAGCGCAAACTCGGCCTCAAAGATACCTCGCTCATCTCCGTCGCGTACCAATACGGCGTCCCCTGTTTCACCAGCAGCCCGGGCGATAGTTCCATCGGCATGAACGTCGCCGCCATGAGCCTCGCCGGCTACAAACTGCAATTCGACGTGAACCGCGACGTCAACCAGACCGCCGGCATCGTCTACGACGCCAAACGAAATGGTCGCAACTCCAGCGTCTTCATCCTCGGCGGCGGTTCGCCCAAAAATTTCATGCTCCAGACCGAGCCGCAAATTCAGGAAGTCCTCGGCCTCAACGCGAACGGCCACGACTATTTCCTCCAAATCACCGACGCCCGCCCCGATACCGGCGGCCTCTCCGGCGCGACGCCGGCCGAGGCGGTGAGCTGGGGCAAGCTCGACCCGAGCAAACTTCCCGACGCCGTTGTCTGCTACGTGGACTCGACCGTCGCCCTGCCGTTGATCACCGCCTACGCGCTCGACAAGTTCAAACCGCGGAAACCGAAACGCCTGATCGACCATCGCGACCGCATTCTCGACCGCGTCGCCCGCGATTACAAAAGATCGCCGTTCTATAAGAAGTTCCTCGACGTGTGAGTTGTCGGGCAAGCGCTCCGCTTGCCAAGGCCGCGACCGTCCCGCTGTAGCCGCGCTCGGTGAGCGCGGATCCGCCGCTTTCCCCAAGTCTCCTCGCCCCCTGGGGGGAGCCGAGTCCGCGAGACGCGACCTCGCCGTGCCTTGGTCGCAAAGGATCAAGGTGAGGGGTATATCCGATCCTTTCCGCCCATCTCGGTGGCGCAAGCTGCCTGCCCTGAGCCTTGTCCGCCATAGCCCTGGCGAAGGCGGATTGTCGAACGGGTCCCTGTTTGCGGTCGTCCCAATCCCCTCCTCGGAGGGGAAAGAGGGGTGGGTGCCTGAAGCCATTCACGCCCCTCTCACGGCGTCACGCCGACCCTTGTCCGCCGACCTGTCCGCCATAGCTTTAGCGGAGGCGGAAGCCTTGGCGAAGGCGGATTGCCGAACCATCCCTGTCGTTTCCGTCTGCCCCTCCGGCTGTCACCTGAGCTTGTCGAAGCAGCGCTGACTGACTACACTCCGCGACACGGATGAAACTCCATGGCGAACTGAGTTAATCTGGGACGGGAAGGCCGTAGATATTTTGGGCGACCACACGACGAAGAAATGCCGAAAGAAAAATACAATATCCAAGAAGGGCTTAAGAACTTCCACGTGCTGGTCAAGCGTATCGACGAAGGAAAGTCATCTGGCCCGGTGCCACGCCCCACTCGAATGTTTTTTGTTGAAGGCCTTGGCGGGGTCACGATTGGTGGTGAGCTGTTTTTTGAATACGAGAAGGTACTGCAACAACTGACGCCCGACGATGATTCGGAGCTAACCCACAGCCGAGGCGAGATGGATCGGTTGCTCCAAATTTGTGCGCTGAAGGCTTTGGACGTTTTTGAGAAAGCGAAGGACATTCCGCTAGAGCAACGAATTACGAGCGAGGTCGAGGCCCTCAAAAAACAACTCACCGGTTCGTCGGTGAAGTGGGATGTCTGGCGGTGCATTTTCGGTCTCAAAACCCCATCGAATGACTGCCAGTTTGGGCCTTTGCTGCTTTGCAAGCCGCAACATGAAGCGGCAGTCGCAGCAAAGAAACTGATCGAAGCTAAGATCAACGCGTCCCCTCACGCAGACTCATACCGTAAGATTGTGAACATGTGGCCAGATGAATCTGAAACCGTAGTCTTATGTCGAATCGAATGTCAGGCAGCGGGTGGTGAGAGTGCTCGGCATTTGGCGAAGATGGAATTGGACGCTACGCTTACGGCTTGAATATTCTGTTGAGCTTCACCGGTCTTCTCTTCTGCATCTTGAAGCTTCTCCTCCAGCTCTCGTCGTGCCCTCTCTTTCGCCTCATGCACCGCCCCTTTGACATTTCGTTTCTGTCGACTGTCAGCAAGAATCTTTTGGAATTTCCGCTCCCACTCAAGCTCTTGAGCCCGCGCCTTCGCTTCAACCAAGGACTTGTCAGTGCCGGAAATGACACGATATTTCCCCAAACCCTCATGCTTGACTGTGATTGACCAGCGAATCGCCATAAACCGCCTTAAGTATCGAGGGGAGAATTATCTGAAATAGCAGGTGCAATCAAGGGTGTTGTGGACGGCGTGAAGCACCAGCCATAGACTCTCGATGGACCCGGATGCGCTGGGGACAGCGTACGCCACACCAGTGCTTTAATCCCGGTGGCAGTGCTCAGATGCATTCCCGGCCACCGCCCACTTGACGCCCGGTTTGCGTTAAGTACATACTGCCGAATCGCTATGTTGTCCCGGCAAACAACCGCATGAAAATCAGCGACATCCTCAAGACCACGAGGCCGACGGTCTCGTTCGAGTTCTTTCCTCCGAAGACCGACGAGGCGATGGCCAATCTCCTCGATACGCTCTCGCGCCTGCACGAGTTGCGTCCATCCTTCGCCACGTGCACCTACGGCGCCGCCGGCAGCACCCGCGCCCGCACGTTGGAGGTCACGCTCAAAATCAAGCAACAATTCAAGCTCGAAGCGATGGCCCATTTCACCTGCGTCGGGCAAAGGTTGAACGACATCGACAACGTCCTCGAGAACTTCGCCACACACGGCATCGAAAACGTCCTCGCCCTGCGCGGCGACCGGCCCGCCAATCTGCCCGAACCGCCCCAAGGCTGGTTCCCCGATTTCAAGAACGCCGTTGATCTGATCCGCCACCTGCGCAAGCATTTCGCGGAAAAATTCAGTCTCGGTTGCGCCGGCTATCCCGAAAAACATCCCGAAGCCCCCGACTTCGAAACCGATCTGCGACGCCTCAAGGCCAAGGTCGATGCCGGCGCCGATTTCATTATCACCCAGCTCTACTTCGACAACGCCGTCTTCTTCCGCTTCGTCAATCGCTGCCGGGACATCGGCATCACCGTGCCCATCATCGCCGGCATCATGCCCGTCACCAACGTCGCCCAGATCCAGAAATTCACCGCCATGTGCGGCGCGGCCGTTCCCGAACAAATGCACATCGAACTCAACCCGATTGCCGAGGATCCCGAAGCCGTCCTCCGGTACGGCGTCGATTGGTCCACGCGCCAATGCCGCGAACTCCTCGCCGCCAACGTCGACGGCCTCCATTTTTATACGCTAAACAAGTCCAAGGCCACCCGCCAGATCGTCGAAAACCTCCGCCGCACCGCCGCCCTGCGGTAGGGCCCATCGTCTCTTGTAGCGGCGGTCTATGACCGCCGGTCGTACTGCTGTCTTCGTCGTCGTTTCCCCCAATATCGCCACTGGCGGGGCCCCGGAACCCCCAAACGAAGCCATTTTTAGCAAAACAAAGCCAAGTGACAAATTGTCTCACTTGGGCCGCTAACGCCTTGTCCCTCAAGCCAATCCACAACCTCCAACACTCCGAAAAATTGGCTTCGTTTGGTAATTTTACATATTCCCGGCTGCCTTCTCCCCCTGCAGCGGCGGTCTACGACCGTCGGTCGTCCTGCCGGACTGTAGCCGCGCACGGTGGGCGCGGTCCGGCCGTCCGGTCTGCCGTCGTCGGTAGGGCGCGGTGGCGCACCGCGCCGTCCTTCCGCTTGCACGCAGGTTTACCCCGAATTCTTTTCGGGGCTCCCGGCGAGCCGCATCCCTGTCCCATCTCCCCTATGTCAAAGATCTACAACCGCGCCAACTATACACATTAGCATACATCCAGTCAAGCACATTTCCGATTGTGAAATCAAAGCCCGGCGGCCAAAAAACAACCCCTTGCCATTGCACCCCCCTCCACCTTATCGCACCCCTACCGCACTGTAGCCACGGCGCTCCGTCGCCGTGTTCCCACTATGCGGACGGCCTACTTTAACGGAACGATTTCGCCCCCTCTTCCCCGTGGCCGACTGACCTTGCCCCCTGAAA
>PLTX01000007.1 GCA_003164675.1 Verrucomicrobiota bacterium
AAACCATATCAGCTTCGGCTGCTGTTCTCCACGAAACGGACAATTTCGACTTCAAGGACGGCGCTCCAAGGCACGCCCCGCAAGGGCGTGTCTGAAAGCGTTTCTTGAAGGGCATGTCCGTGCCTGTGGAGGAGCGTGAGTAAGTCACGCCCCTTCTGTCTTTAGGCACAAGCATCCCTCCAAGAAAGCCATCCGCAGACAGAGCCTGATTCGCACGCGAGCGAGGGCTCTAGTCTGTGGAAAAACCAAAAGACGCTGCTTCCGCACCGGCGCGCACTGAACTCATCTGGGACGGGAAGTACAAGGATGGGAAACGGGTCGCCCCGTTGCGGGTGGCATTGCCGTTTCAAACGGTCGAGACGGTCAACGAATCGGTCCAAGAGCGGCAGCGGAATCTGTTATTAGAAGCGCCGGGAGCGTATGGGGCCAAGGAATGGCGCAACCGTCTGATTTGGGGCGACAAAAAGTACGTCCTGCCATCGCTATTGCCGGAGTTCGCGGGTAAAGTCAACCTCATCTACATTGACCCGCCGTTCAACACCGACGCGGATTTCAGCTTCACTGCCAACATCCCCGACAATCCCGACACACCCGAAGACAACTCGCAAGCGTTCACCAAAGAGCCAAGCATCATTGAACACAAAGCCTACCGGGACACTTGGGGGCGCGGCCTTGATTCATATTTACAGTGGTTCTATGAAACCGCAGCGCTGCTCCATGAACTGTTGCACGAAAACGGAAGCCTCTACGTCCACCTCGATTCACATATCTGCCATTACGTGAAGGTAGTGTTGGATGAGATTTTTGGAAAAGAATGCTTTCAAAACGAAATAATCTGGAAGCGAACAAGTGCCCGCAGTGATTCAGACCGGATTAACACGATTCACGATACGATCTATTTTTATACGAAGACATCGGAGTTCATCTGGAATCAGCAGTTTCAGCCTTATGATGAAGAATACATAAGGCAGTTTTACACTCATGTTGACCCTGATGGCAGACGGTGGAAGAGAGGAGACATCACAAGTCCGAATCCGCGTCCAAACATGATGTATGAGTTCAAAGGGTATCCATCACCAAAAAAGGGATGGAGATACACAAAGCAGAGATTGGAGGAATTGGATAGACAGGGGAAAATTCATTACCCCAAAGACCCCGACGGCGTGCCGCGACTCAAACAGTATCTCGATGAAATGCCGGGAGTTCCTTTGCAGAGTGTTTGGACAGATACCCGTCCGCTTCATAATCTGTCGCCAGAGCGGGTTGGCTATGTGACGCAGAAGCCGGAAGCTTTGCTCGAAACGATTGTCAAAGCCTCGACGAACGAAAACGACTTAATGCTGGATTGTTTTTGCGGCAGCGGCACGACGGCTGCGGTTGCAGAGAAAACCGGACGGCGTTGGATTACCGGCGACCTAGGGCGATTTGCGATTCACACGACGCGAAAGCGATTGCTGTCGATTCCCGGTGTGCGCCCGTTTGTGGTGCAGAACCTCGGCAAGTACGAGCGGCAGTTGTGGGCGGGTGCGGAGTTTGGCGATAGCACCGGCAAGCAGGTGGCGACACGGCAGCGCGCTTACGTTGGATTCATCCTGAAGCTATACAATGCCAAGAAGATTCACGGTTACACATGGCTGCACGGACTCCACGGCGGACGCATGGTGCATGTCGGCGCGGTGGACGGGCCGGTAACTGCGGGCGACGTGACGCAGATGGCCGTGGAGTTCAAGAAGGCCATCGGCAAGGGCACAGATTCTCCAAAGGTGAACGGGATTGACGTACTCGGCTGGGATTTTGCGTTTGAGTTGAACGAAGTGTCGAAGCAACAGGCAGCAGCGGCCAATATACAGTTGCGGTTTATCAAGATTCCTCGTGACGTGATGGACAAACGGGCCGTCGAGCAAGGCGACGTGAAGTTTTTCGAGTTGGCGGCACTGGCGGTGGAAACCGAAGTCAAGAAGCTGGAAGTGAAGTTGCGGTTGAAAGATTTTGTGATTCCACCCGACGACGTGCCGGAAGACGTGCGAAAGGCTGTGAGGCACTGGTCGCAGTGGATTGACTACTGGGCAGTGGACTGGGATTTCAAGGGCGACACGTTCCACAACGAGTGGCAGACGTATCGCACCCGCAACATGCCGAAGCTGGAACTAGAAAAGACGCACACCTACGTGGAGAAGGGCGAATACAGCGTAGTGGTGAAGGTGATTGATATTTTGGGCAACGACACGACGAAGACCGTGAAAGTGAAGGTCAAGTAGCCATGCCTCGGAAAGCGAAGCCCGGCAAGGCACAACTGGCATTGTTGGAAGCGAAGGTCAGCACCGCGCCGTGTGTGCCCGCCATCCGTGAAAAGATGAAGGCTTGGGCGGCGGGCGCGAAATACGTGGGAATCACGGACACGACGCGCCTGCTGCTGAATTACTGGTTCCACACCGACCACCGGTTACCTAATGGGCGCAAGTTCAAGTACGAATACTTCCAACAGGAAGCCATGGAGACGCTGGTGTACCTGTACGAAGTCGCCAAGGCGCGCTCGCACAAGGCGCTGGTGGAAGGCTTCGCTACACACTCCGACTTGCGCCTGTTACAGAATGACTTGTTTGCCCGATATTGCGTGAAGATGGCGACGGGCAGCGGCAAGACGAAAGTCATGTCGTTGGCGGTAGCCTGGCAGTTTTTCAATGCAGTCAACGAAGGCCGGGAAGATTTTGCCAAGACGTTCCTAGTGATTGCGCCGAACGTGATCGTGTTTGAGCGATTGCGAACGGATTTCGGGGAAGGTCGCATCTTCCGGCAAGACCCGGTGATTCCACCAGAGTTGGAGATCTTCGGGCGTGACATCCAATGTTATATGCGCGGCGAGAGCGAGCGCGCGGGTTCAATCGGCGCGTTGTACCTAACAAACGTCCAGCAGTTCTACGAACGCCGAGACAATCGGGATGATGAACCCGATGAAATGACGGCAGTCCTTGGCCCGAAGCCGCCGACGGGCAATCAGGTGATCGAGGACTTCGACAAACGAATCGCGCAGCGCGGTGGGCCGGTCATGGTGCTCAATGATGAAGCCCACCATACGCACGACGAAGACAGCGAGTGGAATAAGACAATCCGCGCCCTGCATGCCGGCGTCTCGAACGGCTTGGTCGCTCAACTAGATTTCACCGCCACGCCTCGGCACACCAAAGGTCAATTGTTTTCGTGGACTGTGTACGATTACCCGTTGAAGCAGGCAATCATTGACAACATGGTGAAGCGACCGTTGAAGGGCATCGCGACCGGCATCACGGAGCAGCCGTCGAAGATTGCTAGCACACGATACCAGGCGTATCTCACGGCGGGCGTCGAGCGGTGGAAAGAATACCGACAACAGTTGAAGACTTACGGCAAGAAGCCGGTGCTGTTCGTGATGATGAATGAGACGGCGGACGCCGACGACGTGGCAGATTGGTTGCAGAAGAAATATCCGACGGAATTCGGTGGGGACAAGCTGGTGACAATTCACACCAAAAAATCTGGCGAGGTGTCCGACGCCGATTTGGACACGGCGCGAAAACTGTCCCGCGAGGTGGACGATGAAAAGAGTCCGGTTAACTGCATCGTGAGTGTATTAATGCTGCGGGAGGGCTGGGACGTACAAGGGGTCACGGTGATTGTGGGACTCCGCCCGTACACCGCAAAGGCCAACATCCTGCCGGAGCAAACGGTGGGGCGCGGGTTGCGTTTGATGTTTCGCGGCACGGGTTCCGGTTACGTCGAGCACGTTGACGTGATCGGCAACAAGAAGTTCATCGAGTTCGTCGAGGATTTGGAACACGAAGAGGGGATGGAGTTCGGCACGTTCGAGGTTGGCAAAGACAAGGTTGTCATCGTCAGCATCACGCCCGATCCAAAGAAGTCGGATAAGGACATTTCGCTACCTGTGCTGAGTCCGATTCTGACCCGTAAAAAATCATTAGCGGAAGAAATCGCGGCGCTGGAAGTAATGAACTTCAAATGTCCGGTCCTTCCCCGCAAGCAAAGCGATAAGGCCGCCCAGCAATTCCACTACGAAGGCTACGACATCATCAGCCAGGAAAAGATGCTAGAGCGCGACTATACGATTCCCGAACCGCAGACGGCGGAAGAAGTCATTGGCTACTATGCTCGACGCATCGCGCAAGACGTGAAGCTGCCATCGCAGTTTGCGGCGCTCGTGCCGAAGGTGCGGGAGTTTTTGGAGAAGAAAGCCTTTGGCGAAACGGTGAATCTACAGGAGGCGGGCATGGTGAAGGCGATCAGCAGCAACGTCGCCGTGTATATGACCGTGAAGCTGTTTGACGACGCCTTGAAGAAGTTAGTCGTCGAAGAATTGCTGCCGCAGCTTCTGAACGCCGGCCGCGCTTTGTCAGCGACACCGCCGTTCCCATGGTCACGTCCGACGTTAGCAGCACGGAAGTGCATCTTTAATCTTGTGCCATGCGACAATGAATTTGAACGGGAGTTCGCCCGTTTTCTACAGAACGCTGGCGACGTGGAACGATTCGCGAAGCTCCCCCAGCAATTCGGCTTCGTCATCGAGTACACGGACAATATGAGCAACTTGCGGTACTATGAGCCGGATTTCGTTGCTGTCGCCGCAGACGGGGTGCATTATCTGATAGAGACGAAGGGCTTGGAGGACGTGAACGTGGTCAACAAAGATCGCGCCGCGCGGTTGTGGTGCGAGAACACCAGCACCCTCACCGGCAAACCTTGGGCCTACATGAAGGTGCGCCAGACCGAATACAATGTTCTGCAACCAACGGTGCTCGCCGATTTGTTTGTCTTGCACCCACAGAAGAACCTATTGGATTAGCAGCCATCAACGGTTGACGTTCACCCTTTAGAGTGTTACAAAACATCGGCACTTATGAATAAGTGCCGAGGATTTGAAACATGTCCAAACGCTCTAAAACTGAGCAAGTGCTGGCCCTCGCGCGGAAAAGAGGAATGCTCCGAGCGAGGGATCTCAAAGCTCTCGGCATACCAGGCACGTATCTCCACCGTCTGGTTCAACATAGACGGCTGGAGCGACTGGCTCGCGGGCTATATCGGCTGCCCGGGCACGAGATCACAGCCCAGCATGGGCTGGCTCAAGTCTGTGCAAAGATTCCACACGGCGTAGTGTGTCTGCTGAGCGCGCTGCAATTCCACGAACTGACCACGCAGTGGCCACCGGAGGTGTGGATTGCAGTTGATCGCAAAGGGGCCAAGCCAACCGTCAATGGGCTGCCGGTGCGAGTGGTGCGGTTCTCAGGTGCGGCGCTACGCGCAGGTGTTGAGGAGCGTCAAATCGAGGGCGTTACCGTGCATGTGACGAACCCGGCCAAGACCGTGGCGGACTGTTTCAAGTACCGAAACAAGCTGGGGCAGGACGTGGCACTGGAGGCGCTACGCGATTGCTGGCGCAAGAGGAAGGCGACGGCAGACGAGCTTTGGCAGTATGCCAAAGTGTGCCGTGTGGCCAAAGTGATGCGTCCCTACATGGAGTCACTCGCATGACGCGGCAAGGGCCGCCGCGAAATCTGAGCGCGTCGGTGATGCAGCGGTTGTTAAACCGCGCGAGGGAGAACGGTGAAGACCCGCAGTATATTCTAACTCGGTATGGATTGGAACGGTTGCTGTACCGCCTTAGCCGATCGCCACACGCGAAGAACTTCACTGTAAAAGGCGCAATGATGTTCTTGGTCTGGCGAGGCGTGCCGTACCGTTTGACGAAGGATTTGGATCTACTGGCGGTCCAGGGTGGTAGCGAACAGGAGTTGAAGGAGATTTTCCAAGGCATTTGCCAAGTTGCAGTGGAAGACGACGGCTTGGTGTTCACCGAGCGGAGTGTGCGGGTCGCACCGATCCGCGAAGAAGATGCTTATGGAGGTATGCGGGTCACGTTGGAATCGCGATTGGGCAAAGCACGCATTCCATTGCAGGTGGACATCGGGTTTGGGGACGTAGTGACACCGAAGGCGCTCAATGTTGACTTCCCTGTGTTGCTGGATTTCCCCGCGCCGCATGTGGCTGTCTATCCCCGCGAGACCGCCATCGCGGAGAAGTTCGAGACAATGGTGCGTTTGGGGATCGTCAATAGCCGAATGCGGGACTATTACGACATCTGGGTAATGTCGCGGGAATTTGAGTTCGATGGCGAGGTGTTACAAGCGGCAATTCGTGCGACCTTCAAGCGTCGCAAGACCGCGTTACCAACCGAGGCCCCCTTTGGTCTTACCGCCGAGTTCGCAACCGATGACACCAAGCAGGCCCAATGGCGCGCATTTAGCACAAAGAATAAATTGAAAGTTGAGGATGCGAACTTGGAGAGTTTGGTCGAAACTGTGCGGAGCTTCGTCATGCCACCAGCAACGGCAGTCCGGCAAACAGATGCGTTCGCCGAAACTTGGCCAAAAGGCGGGCCATGGCAAGAGAAGTCCGACAGAGAAGCAAAGTCGAACTGAGAGGGTGTTACCCTGCCGTCCGTCAAGGTCGGCATCGAGATCCACTAGTTGCCTGACCGCTGAATGCTGACGGCTCATAGCTGCTCGACTTACTTCTCTCTTTTTCTTTGCGGAATTGACATGTCGCTATTTCCTAGTAAAACATTGTCGTGCATGCGCGGTGTGCCCCTTCTTTTTCTCTCTTGCGAAGGGGTGCAACGTCTCCAATCCGTGAAAGATCGCAGGCCTGATGCGGTTGGGGGATAGGGGGAGGTTTCGTCTCGATGCGCAGCAGCTAACTCGCGTGCATAGAAATCAATGGAGCGGTTTTGATCTCGCTCCCCACGGAG
>PLTX01000016.1 GCA_003164675.1 Verrucomicrobiota bacterium
CTCCGGGCGTACCACTTTACACCTGACCGCATGTTTTCAGCACTTAAACACCGATAGACAAAGGCGTTAGTTGGGGTTCTAATTGCTCCCGACCGCTCCACCTCCCATCCGCACGGGTTTAGAACCCCCAGGAATTTGCGGCGGTTTCCGGGTGTCATCTTCGTGTACACTGTCGCGGCATTCGTCAAAACCTTGCTCGCCATCCGCAACGCACCTTCCAAATCCAAGTCGTCGGTCTGAGCATCGGATAGCGCAACCCGCGCTGCCGCCAATTGCTGCTCCAAGCCAGCGCGGTGCTGGTCGTATCGCTCGCGATCGATGGCCCGCTCGTAGATGTACGCGTTCTCAAGTCTCGTCAACTTCCCCTCGATCTCCCGAATGGCCGTGGTGTGATGCTCAGTGCTGGACCTCGCGATGTCTTGCCGTGAATTCCATCGCTGCGTGACACCATGCGAAACCATCCGCATGACTCCTGGCGTGGGTTGCCATTCAAGCAAATGTTTCTGGAAAATTTCCTCGACCTTCCCTTTTGGCACGGTCACCCGGTTGCCGCATTGCCTGTTGTGACAGCCGTAGTATCCAAACTTCCCACCAAGCCGTCCGGTCGCAAAGTAGCCTGTCATGGTATGACCGCAGCTACCGCACCGCAGAGCGCCGCGCAGCGGTAGATCAGCGCGGTCGCGAACGTGCCTCTTGGGTCGGTTGGGGCGGCGGTCGTCGGCCACGAGCTGCACCCGGTCGAACAACTCTTGAGACACGATCCGCTCGAAATTCCCCTGGACCCTGAGTCCCCATTTCTCCACGACAATCCAGCCAGCATAGATCGGTCGGCGCAGCATCTTCGAGAAGTCATGCAACGTGAGCTTATCCCCTTCCGCCGTTGTTAGTCCCATGCTCGTGACCTTGTTCAACACATCCTGCTTGCTGTGAAGCCCCGTCGCGTACAGCCGGAAAGCTTCCTCGATCAACGGCGCGTGTTTCGGGTCATGCACGAGTGTTGCCTCACTGCGGTCGTTGCGAGCATTGTGAAATCCAAGGGGTGCTGGGAATGGCCAACGGCCCTTCTCCACTGCCGCCTTCATGCCCGCCTTGCAGCGGTCAGCCCGTTGCTCGTTGTCCAATTGGTTCGCACCGGCCAGCATGGTCTGGATAAACCGTCCAGCCGGCGTGTCTTCAAGACGCTCCTGCACACTGTGCAGACGAATCCCGGAGCCGCCCAAGGTGAACGTCACGTTGAGATGGTCGCGGGCATCGCGGGCGAAGCGGTTGGTGTGATAGACCACGACCGCGCCGATCTTGCCCTTGTTGCTGGCGCAATAATCCAGCATGGCCTGAAACTCGGGCCGGGCCGTGGTCTTGGCGGATTCGCCGCGCTCCTCAAAGATCCGGTCAACGGCGAATCCGTTCCGCTGGCAGTAGGCTTGACACTCGCGGCGTTGCAGTTCAAGCGACAGGTTCTTGGTCTGCTCGTCGGTGGAAACTCGCGTGTAAACAACGGCTTTCATTTTACCGCCCTCCCCTTCTGGTCGCTGCGTTTGCGGTGCTCCCAGCTCTTCTTGGCGATGCGGCGGTAGTATTCCTTCCCTCCGCGCCGTTTGGATTCTCCGGTCGCCTTCCCACCCTTCGCGCCGATTTGAGCCAAGAACTGTCGTACTGCTGGATGCATGGTTGTCTCCGTCGCGCGCCCTTGTAGCACAAGCAGTTTGCACAGTCAAGAATCATGCGGCACGCTCGATCAGGCCGGCCGGTTGGTTGGTGCTAGGGCGATGCTCGCCGATGTAGGTGTCGATGATGATATCGGCCAGCCCTTCTACGAGGGCAACCAAGTCCTCGACCTGGGCGTCGGTCATGCCAACGGCCTCATCGCCGAGAAGCTCCCGGGCTTGTTGAACGGTCAAGCTCATTGACCGTTTCCGAGGCTGTGAACGTGACGGTTTTGTTGCATCGCGGGGCCACGTTAGCACGCCAAAAATCGAGTTTTGGCAGTCCGCCGATGTCGGGTATTGCAGGCTGTATCCCCCGGTTTATCCCTTTGGCTATGCTTGCGCAAAATTCTCACTTTTTTGCTGGACACGTTTTGGAGGCCCGGCCGTCTCCGCGCCGGAAGTGAACTGCCCGCGTGTGAAACCCTACGAGCCAGGCCGCCGGGCGGAGCCAGCACGGTCAAGGAGCGCCAGCGGTGGAGCGCAGCGGAGCGAGAACACCTTGACGGTGCGCAGCGAGCCGTACAATCGCCTGGCGTTGCTTCACGCGCACCCCATGATCGATGCAGTCGAATCATTCGACCAGAGGTAACACAAAGGCATCACACGCGCGTGCAGCTACTACACCGGAAATCCGCCGGACAGCAGAAGAACACCTTGTGGACGGCAACGGGAATGATCGCGGTCAATGCGAGAAACTCTGCGCGGACATTGATCGGAAAGCAATTGGCGTGCAGACGGGACATAACCACGACCAAGGAAAGTCCGTTGACATGCCGTTGCGTTGGACGGCAGAGTGCCCCCCTTCGTGACCCCCCTGAGTATTGATCGCGACTAATGCGCGGTCACAAAAGCGTTGGTTGGCCAAGGGGTAAGGCTTGTACTGCCCCAATTGCCGTTTGCCAGCGTCACCGCCGCCGCCTCATGTGACTCTAGGGCGACCGATTGACCATCGGTTGACGGATACTTTCGGCTGTCGGTGGCGAGCAGCGCACAGCCACGGACAGCATCGCGCGACTGCGCGCCGTCCGAGCGAAGCAGGCGCGTTACGGGCATGTCGCTTGCCGATTGCGCAACGCGCCATGACGGGAACGGGCCTGCGAGCAATGAGCCGGCAAATCAGCGGCAACGATTGCAGTGCGCTTGCATGTGACATTCCGTTGGTCATGCGACTTTTCTTCCGACAGTCGTGCGGTGTCCATGCGTCAGTCCATGATGCGGTCATGCGTTGTCCATCACGCGGGCAGACCGGCATCCGCCGAGTAAATTCGTCACTGCACCCAGGCGGGGTAAGTGTCTAGGCTGAAATTTGTTTTTCTGGCGCACATTAGCCCTGCCAAGATGATCACTTTGGCGTGGCGGAAGACAGGCATATCCCAGCGACAAGTGCGCCAATGTAGCGATCGACTTGACCTTCCGGGTTGCCAGTGACTCGGTCTACCCTGTTCCACTCCCTGACAACGTTGCACGTCCAGCCGCCCTTGCTCAAATTACCTGTTACACTGCGAGTATTTTCTGCGAACGGCTGTGTAACGACCGCGATACTGCTGCGTTACACCTGCGGAACAAGCACGAACCACCGCTGCACCATTCGCTTTCCAGTCATGCAACAGGATGTGGAACATTGCTGAGCGAAGAATCTTCCAGCGACTTAACACGCACTTTACAATGAATGATCCAGTGCAGTGTCAATTGTTTTGCCAAAACTTCTAAGCTTGGCTTAGAGGTCACGCGTCTCGTGTAAAATGCGCTAATCTGGCGCAGGAATGGCAACTGTCGCGTGAACAGTCTCACGGGTCCACAGTGACTCGCCGATGTACAGGATGTGACCGCCGGGAATCCGTTTTCGTCCACAGTCTGTACGCGCATGTGTCGCAATACGTTCCACGAAAGAGGTACACACATGCCACGCCGAGTACACGGACACGCCACGCACATAATCACGCTTGGGCCACGCGCTGTCCACTCATCGACCGAGCATTGACCCCCACACGGCATCGCATTGGATTCCCAATTCTCGAATTCTCGCGCAGTCGCCGCTCAACCAAATGTGCACAGAATCAGCACCGGGAAGCCCACCCTATGTGGCTGGGTTAAAGATCGGACGCTCTACCCCTTCCACGGAAGGCAGCATTCTTGTACTTCTGCCGGCAGCCCAATTGGCAGCGATGGCGAGGAGCGTTGATAAGTGTTGATTCATTCAACGCCAATAACACTCGGCTTAGTTGGCGGTCGGCGGCGGTTTGAGGTCCGAGGACGGCGGAGGATTCGGTGGACGGTCTTTCCTGAACGGCGAATATCTCTGCTTCGCTTCGGCGCAGGCCCTCGCCATCTCCACGTGGTTCGATGTTTGGCCAGGATCGAAGTCGAAGGCCCCCCACTGCTTCCACAAGATTAGCGCCCGTTCGAAATCTGCCGCTGCGTTGCTGTAAGAGAGGAGTCTCATCTCGATGTATGCTCGGTCGCGCAGATCTCTTGGATCGGGTTGTTGCGCAATTGCCTCACTGAAGGCGTCGTCTGCGGCCAGCAGGTCACTTACTCCCATCGCGTGCAACTGCCCAGCAACCGAGCCCTGGAAAACCGCGTTATGAGTGGCCGCCAGCCTCGACGAGAAGAATCGCAGGTAAGCAGTTTGCATCTTGAGAACCAGGGATATCTGGACGTCGAGCCCAAGCCCAGTGTAGAAAAGAAAACCAAACAGCGCACACGCAATCAGGCAAATCCCGCTTGTGACGATTATTGCCTTGCTCCTCGCCTTGAATTTCATGTTGTCTCCTATGGTTTAATGATGTCGGCGAATGTGCTCGACCCGGAGGCACCGCTTCCGTAGACGGCTGTCATGTCGCTCATTGGCACTATGGCTCCTGGATGCATATTGTAGTTATCGATTATCGCGTTTCCTGCGCTCAGTGCCTGATCGATGGTTTGACCGCCCGCGAGCGTGTTAAAGAAGGCGTTAATGGCCGCGCTGGCTGTCGCGGCGTCACCTTCGCCTCCAGAATAGACCACAACCTTCGCCCCTGCCTGCGTGAAACCGGGCGGCCAGCTCGAGCCCGACTCGCAGCCCATAATTACCACCAGTGGCGGCATGCCTTGACCCCCCGTGAAGTCGTCAGGCATGTCAGGTGTCGTCCCGGATAGCAGGTAATACGCGTCGGCAAGCCACCTGTCGATCGGTATGAAGCAGAGCAAGGGAGCGCTATAAGTGGGAGCCCCAGCGGGACAGTTCGTTGTCACCCCACAAATTTGGCCTGTGTATGCCGCGATCTGCGGCTGGCCGTTCGTCAGCCCGGCATGCCCTTGGTACACGTAGACGCTGAGCGTGCCGGCATTTTGGCAGGCTTGACGCATGGATATCAGATACGGATTGATCTGTGGCCCCGGATAATTCACCTTCAGTTGCTGTGCGGCAGCGCTGAGGTTTGGCTTGTTACAACCCATCCCCACCACCTGGACTATTAGGCTGATCGCATGATTATGGAAATTCGTCCAGGAGAGCCAGTGATAAGTGTCGAGCGCGACGAACGGCCCATCTGCGCAACTCATAGCTTGCGGCACCGCTCCGCTGGGCCACTGGAAGCTGTCCTGATCGATCGTGTACTCTTTTCCCCCGTCCACGTTGATCAGATAACTTACCGTCTGCGCCTCGTTGCTGTAGCTGTACGGGCTGTGCCCGCGGTACGTGACTTGGGACAGATCGAGCGGACCCAGCGGCTGATTGGTCGTCGTATCCCAGAAGGGCCGGTAATCGACGCCTTCGAACGTGAAGATTACCGTCGTGTTCGTGTCATACGATCGCGGGGCGCGGAACGTCAGCGTCCCCCGCCGACGGTCCCGGTAGGCGTGCAAATTCTGAGCGGCATGGGAGCAGTAATAGCCCCAGCAGTAACAAAACCCCTCGTAACTCAGGCCTCCGTCGGCGTTAGCGCTTCCAAACGACATCGACCTGGGCAAATTTGCCGAGCAATTTGCGCCGGAGCCGCCGTTAGTGCCCGCGCAACTGCTTTGGGAGGAGTCGTACGGTGTCCACGAAAATGTCTCGGGGTTGGGATCGCTAACGCACCGGTTCGCAACCTCTGAGTCGACCCCTGTATATTGCTCGCCGTCGCCTATATCCACCACATCGTCCGCTGTGGCCCGCACCGACATTGCCCACCAGTCCGAGCTGGCGCAGTCGAGTTGGCAGGTATCCGCATCAATCGCTGGCCGCACCGCGTACGTACCGGGGAGCGCCTGAATCGCGTCATCATGCGACTCCCAGTGCAGCACTTCGTAGATCTGCGACTGTGCTGACGGAATGTACCCGGGCGGGTTCACGGGCGGGTCACCGGCGGTGAGCACCGCGCCGGTGATGGGCACGCCTGCTGGAATCATGTTGGTCGTTGTGAAGGGCACGTTGCCGCTGCCGTCCGGGTTGTTCCAATTCACTACCGCGGCCACCCCGTTGATCAGCACTCCAACCACATTGGTTTGCGTCGGCAAGCCCGCGTCAAACAACCTGCTCACATAACCGCTGACGTAATTCGATGGCGCGGTGGAGAAAACGTCAAAGACCGGGTTGGTGATTGCCGCGCTAAACTCTGTAGAACTGATCAGGGTAAACACCTCCGAAGTCGCATGACCCGCTGCATCCGAAGCTGCCAGCACTAGTTGGTTCGTCCCGCTTTCCAGTGGCACCAGCCCTTCGTATTGGTTCTGTCGCACGTTGAGCGAATTGGTCGAAACGTCGCCGGAAGCCAAGGAAGTCACTACCGCGTTGACCAAAGCGTAGTCGTTGTCCACGGTTCCTTCCACCCAAATGGAACTCACGTTCGGCAGCAACATCGGCGAGGAGAGGTTGACCGTCAACAAATTCGGCGCGTTGGTGGCCGTGCTGGTGTTGATCGTCCAGGTTTGGCTGGCTTGGTTGGTAACGCCAGCTTGATTCGCTACCAGAATCGTGACCGTGAAAGAATTGGTTCCCACAGGCACCGGATACCGCTCAATGTAGATGTTGGTTCCCGAACGGTCATAGTACGGCTGACCGTTGATCCAGATCTGCAACGGCCGGGCTTCGTCTGTCCATAGCGGATCGGGGTCGTAGGCCACGGCCTGCAAGGTGATGAATGCCTGATTCAACACGGCGTTACTGGGCGGGAAGGTGATGGCAAGGACCGGGGGATTGGTATCTAGCGTCACCACCTTGGTCAGGGTCGGCCCTTGGCCCTGGCCTAGCCCACTGGCATATTGCAGATACAACGTCTGCGGGTTGGTCGTGTCTGCCAGCGTGTACCCGAAGGCGCCATTATTGGCATAGAGGACCGCATTGCTCATGAACGGATCGGTAGAGATGAGAATGTCAGGAAAATTCGTGCTCAACGGGTCAATGGGAATGACCTGCGAGGCGGTGTACGGATTACCTTGATTGACCACAATGTCCAGATACGCCTCATTGGGATTTGCACCAGTCAGGTACTTCATGTAGTTGTCATAGCCGTCGCCCGCGGGGTCCTCGCTCGCCAGATTTGGGTCAAGTGGGTCGAGTCCGTACGCCACGGCCCAACCATAGGGAATGCCGTTGTTCAACGTATTCGGGTTGGCCCGAACCACTTGGTAGAAGTTTTGCAGCAGTCCAACGGCATTGGTGTCGGTCCAACTTGTGGTCTGGTCAGTCCCAAACATCCACGCCACGTCGGTCCAAGAGGATGTGGGCGTGAGACTGCTCTCACTCTGGACGATGTACACATGGTCCGTACAACTCTGCCACTGCAGGATCATGGCGCCACCCCCGTCCGGCGCCAAGGACACGACGCTGAATGGGACTGACTCGTTTGTGATAACGCACGGATCGCCGTCGTCCATGTCCATCATCCCGCCATCGTCCATGGCGTGAAAACCCGAGTTCCTGCTAGATTGCGCCGCTGCCACCGCTTCGGCTGCGACTTCCGCAGCGATGTTGCTTTCATAGACTGAGTAGTAGGCGTTACTGTCCACCAGAAACGTCCGCAACGTGATGGTTGGTGGCGGTATCTGGCCGGGGGTCAGCCCCCACCAGTCGGGGTTATTTGTAGCTTGGACGTAGTAATCCCACGGCCAGTGGTCGGCCGAGCTTGCGCCTGGCTGGTAGCCGCTTGGAGTCGCAATGGTGGCGACCACATCTGTCGAGTCCGCTGATTCTACCGTCGTCACGCCTGAGAGCACATTTTTCGTCAAGGTCACACACACGAGGGGCACGTTGCTCCAGTCCATGCTGGTCATGACATTGGTGGACGCGGGCAACGAGTCGAGGCAGGACAAGCTCGTCGAATCGAACCACAACGGCCAGTCGGTCGGATACGCTCGCCAATCCCATGGCTCGAATGGCAGATAAATGCTGTAATTCGCGCTCAGCGCCACCTGCGCCAGTTGATCGAAATTTGTAATCGTGACATCCTGTGCTCGCGCCAGCATGGCCAAAAGCGAGAGCATACAAGTCAGAAAAAGCGCCTTCCGTTGCCCGCCGACAGCCTCACCCGTCGTCTTCATGCTCGTCTCTTTCCGCAGCCAACGCCACAGACCAAAGGGGCGCGAACTCAACGCGCCCTTACTGAGGCACCGCGAAGCGCCCTTGGAAGAAGCACGCCAAGCCGCGCCCGCGTGGGGCGCGTGCTCGGTCGGTCCTTCCAAGTGAAAAATTCGCGGTTTTCAGTAAGACCGTAGCCGAAAGCTACGCTAGATTGTTAGTGTTTATCCTATGTGCGTGTCATTCGGTTCGTCTTCTACGTCCGTCTTGCCTTGGTGACAAGACTTTCTTCGCCGTCGCAACTATTACCCGTGGCTGAGCATCCTTGGCGGCCTGCCGGTGGGGGAAACGTGCACAGTGAATAGTTCTTCTGCTCAACCCCCGCTTGCTGGTTAACTCACTCGACATCGGTGATTTCACTAATCGTCCGATCCCCGCGCCTCGCCACCGGCCTCAGTGTTTGGAGTGTGGTCACGGCAAAGCCATCTCTCCGCAATGTACTCGCCTCTTTTCAAGGAGGCTGCTAGCAAATCCGTTTGGTACTTACAAGAACAATCGTGAAAAGTTTCACAAACTTGCGACGCGATGAATCTCGACCGATTCCGCAACCGAACAGCGGTCGGGCGGCTCCTTCTGTACAAGGCGTTCCGCGCTACCGCTGTGGTCTGCCTTGACAGCGCCGCGCGCCCGCTGTGTTGGGCTTGTAGGGTTTGGCGTTCGCGAACCTGTGCCCGGCTCGGATCAGAAGCAATATGATCGATTGTGAATGACCGCGATGAAAAACCACTTGGTTCTACGGAGAACATCTTGACGGTCCTCACCTCGCACGGAATTGTGCGCTTATGTCTTGAGCGCTCGGATTTGGCGCATGGCAGCTTGCGCTACCCGTGACCTTGATAGCCCAGGAAGAAAGCTTTCAGCGGTATCGCGTCCACCGGCGTTCGCACGCGTCCCTGTGCCCTTTTGAGCCCCGATTCTCCGCGCGGATGGCCCAGGGCTTCGTAGTGATCGGCAATCGCGCCCCGTGTGCCACGGCAGAGCGCAAGGAGGGGCGTTGTGGAGATTCTCCCGGAGAAATCGAGATGTATGCGATGTGCGATTGTGGCCGTTGGCAGATAGTCTGATTAGCGCTCATGGGCACGCCCCCCCCTCGACCCGATAACTCGGCGACGGTATGAAAGTTCGACATGTATACCCGCCGTTGCTATGCTGTTACCATCGTGAAACGCCCGGCGACACCAGAAAGGGATTCTGACCGACTCGCTTTCATCGCTCGGCGTGTTTGCTGGTGGCAGTCGGCTGAGGCAACGCTTGAAAACACGCCGCGTCTTCTCTGCCAAGTCATGGAGTTCGGAACGTGGGAGGACGTTTGTTTCATCATTGATCGTTATGGGGAAGCCGCATTCCGCGAAGCATTGCGATCTGCGCCACCCGGCCTATTTGACAACCGTTCGTGGCACTATTGGCACCATCGGCTGGGCCTTCTCCCCGTTCCCCCACTGCCCCAGCGTTCCATCCCAGCATGAGGCCGTATCTCGGCATTATCCCTGCTGAGCGGAAATTCGTGGCAAGCACTTTGGCCAGCAAACATCCAGCGGTCTAAGCCGGTAACAACGCAGCCACCGCTGGGTCCGCCCCGAACACATCATGCAATTTCCACAGTTCGCAGAGCCAGTCGATCAGCCCGTCGAGGGTTCTAACTTGCTCACCTCGGGCGTACCACCCTTCGCTCGGAGCCTGACACGGGGTCGTTCCGTCACGCGGAATCGGATTGGGGAAAACGGGCAGGCGCCGGGATCGTCAGTTGTTGTACGAACTGGCGAACGGCGCGGGATCGTTTCGCCAGGTGTTGCGATGGAGGACGGCTTCGACGCGCGCGACCAACTCCTCGAGGCGGAACGGCTTGCTCACGTAGTCGTCGGCGCCGAGTTCGAACGCGTGCATCTTGTCGTGATGCTCGATGAGGCCCGACATCATGATGATCGGCGTCCACTGCACCGACTGGCTCTTGCGCACCATGCCGCAAATCTCGAAGCCGTTCAGGCGCGGAAGCAGGAGATCCATCACAATCGCGTCGGGCCTCGATTCGAGGATATAATTCAGCGCATCAATGCCATCCTTCACCCAGTGCGTTTTGAAGCCCGCGTCCTTGAGGGCTTCGCAAACGATTTCGCCCGCTGCTTCATCGTCTTCGACGACCAGAAGATGTTTGCTTGGCGCATGTGTAGCCTTGGATCTCATAAGATGCTCTCCACAGAGCAGTCGCAATGCCAGTCAGAAACCACAATCCCCCCCGATCACGCTCCGTCAACGGCCTTTCCGCAACCATCGCTCCCCTGCTCAAAACGCCAATGTTTCTTGCAAGAAATACCCAAGCGGGACAAGCTGTGCCGCCCCTATCCGCCTGAGAATCACACCCGGAAATGGCACCCGTCGCCTATCAAAGTTGAACACCCAACGTCTTACGCTACAAAAACGTGCATAAGCCCCGGCCTGTTGTTTCCGGGAGGCGTTTCTCTGTCTGCGCCTAGTCGAACACGACCGTTTTCTTCGCATAGACCAGAATCCGGTGCTCGATATGCCATCGCACGGCGCGCGACAACACGACCTTCTCCAGATCGCGCCCCTTTTGCACCAGGTCTTCCAACTGGTCCCGGTGCGAAATGCGCACGACGTCCTGCTCGATAATCGGCCCCTCGTCCAGCGTCTCCGTCACATAATGGCTGGTCGCGCCGATCAGCTTCACCCCGCGCTCAAAAGCGCGGTGATACGGTCGCGCCCCGCTGAATGCGGGCAGGAAGGAATGATGCACGTTGATGATCCGCTGCGGGTATTGCGCCACAAACTCGGCCGACAAAATCTGCATGTACCGCGCCAGCACCACGAGGTCGATCTCGTTTTCCTTCAGCAACGCCAATTGCCGCCGCTCCGCCCTCGCCTTCCCCATCTCTTCCACCGCCACGACGTGAAGCGGTATCCGGTGAAACCCGGCCAGGCGTTCCGCCTCCCGATGGTTGCTGATGATGAGTGGGATCTCGCAACCCAGTTCCCCGCTCTCGTGCCGATACAGCAAGTCCGCCAGGCAATGGTCGTACTTCGACACGAAGATCGCCGCGCGCTGCTGTCTGGACGACAACTCCAGCCGCCATCGCATCTGGAACTTCTCCGCGATGGGCGCAAATGCCTTTCCAAAATCGGCAATTGCCAGGCCAAAACCCGTCAGGTCCCACTCCAGGCGAGTCAGGAACAGCCCCCGATCGCTGTCCTGGTGCTGATCGGCGTGCAGGATGTTCGCTTGGTGACGAAAAAGAAAATCCGACACCGCCGCCACAATCCCCTTCTGGTCGGGACAGTCGATTAGCAAGATGGCCGTATTCTTCATGGTGCAGCCGGCGCTCAGTGTTCCATGGCGGGCCACTGCCCGCAAGAAAAACCTGCTTCTCACCATTCCCGGGCTATGCCACACTGGCACCGTGAATCGAATCCAGCGAATCGGGCTCTTAACCGGCGGCGGCGATGCGCCGGGACTCAATGCCGTCGTCCGCGGGGTCGTGAAGGCGGCGATAAATAGCTATGGCATTCGGGTATTTGGCTTCTACGACGCGTTCCGCGGGCTCGTGCGCGGCAAAGGCAAATGGCTCCACTGGAACAACGTCTCCGGCATCCTCACTCAGGGCGGCACGATCCTCGGCACCACGAACCGCGACAACCCCTTCCACTACGTCGATAACCATCGTCGGCCCGAACGCACCCGCGATGCGTCCGGCGACGTCGTCCGCAATTACCGCAAGCTCAAGCTGGACGCGCTGATCGCCGTCGGCGGCGATGGCACACTCCAGTGCTCGTGCAGAATGTCCGGGCTTGGCCTGCGCATTGTCGGTGTCCCGAAAACGATCGACAACGACGTGCGCGGCACCGATCTCACGTTCGGATTCAATACCGCGGTCACCACCGCCACCGAAGCGATCGACAAACTTCACAGCACGGCCGCCTCGCACCATCGCGTGATGCTCGTGGAAGTCATGGGGCGCACCGCCGGCTGGCTCGCGCTGACCTCGGGCGTCGCGGGCGGCGCCGACGTGATTCTGATTCCGGAAATCCCGTATCGGCTCGATGCGGTTTGCGCCAAAATCATGCACCGCAATCGCAGCGGCAAACGCTTCAGCATCGTCGTCGTCTCCGAAGGCGCCCGCGCGGTCGACGGTGAGATTGTCGTTCGGGACCGTGTGGCGGGTTCGTTTGAACAAGTTCGCCTCGGCGGTATCAGCGCCATCCTCGCGAGGCAAATCGAAGGGCGCACCGGTCTCGAAACCCGTTATACCATACTCGGCCACCTGCAACGCGGCGGCACGCCGACGCCCTTCGACCGGTTCCTCGCCACGCGGTTTGCGACCGCCGCCGTCGAGATGGTTACCTCGGGTCAATTCAACCGCATGGTCAGCCTTCGCGGCGACACGGTCACCAGCGTGCCACTGTCGATCCCCGGCTGCGCTCCACGCCTCGTCTCGCCGCGCTCGCAGGACATCCGCATGGCTCGTTCGATTGGCACCTGTTTCGGCGACGAATGAACAACCTCGTCAAAATCAATCCCCAGGCGCCGGAGGCGGAAGTGATTGAGCAAGCCGCGACCATTCTTCGCGGTGGCGGCCTCGTTGCCTTCCCCACGGAGACCGTGTACGGACTGGGGGCGCTCGCACTCAACCTGAAAGCCATCCACAGAATCTTCCTCGCCAAGGAACGTCCCGACTGGGACCCGCTCATCGTCCACGTGCGCGATATGGTCATGGCCCGGCCGCTGATGAAGCGGTTGCCGCCGGACTTCGAATTGCTCGCCAGCCGCTTCTGGCCCGGGCCGTTGACGCTCGTCGTCGAAAAGGACGACCAGATCCCTGGCGAAGTGACCGCGCACCGTCCGACCGTCGCCCTGCGCATGCCGTGGCATCCCGTGGCTGCAGCATTGCTGGCGGCCACCGGAGCGCCGATCGCCGCGCCCAGCGCCAATCGCTTTGGCCGCCCCAGCCCCACCCGCGCCGAGCACGTCGTCGAAGACCTCGCCAACCGCGTGGATCTGATTCTGGACGCGGGACCGACCCCCGTGGGCGTGGAATCCACCGTCCTCGACCTCACGCAATCGCCGCCCGTGATACTTCGTCCCGGCGGCGTGCCCCGCGAAGAATTGGAAAAAGTCATCGGCGAGGTGCGCCTGGCATCTGCCGTTGAGGATGAAACCGCGCGGGCGGGTCTGGCTGGACCCGGCATGTCCCTCAAGCACTATGCCCCCCGCGCGCGCGTTGAATTGCTGGATGGCGAGATCAACGAAACAGTGATCACCCTCAAACGCCGCGTCGAAGAACTGAAGCGCGAGGGAAAGACCTTCTATCTTTTGGCGAACTACGGCGACGACCGACTCTATGCCCAAACGCTGTTCGACCAAATGCGCGACGCCGACTCGCAACATGCCGACGTAATCCTGGCCATCATGCCGCCCGCACGCGGGCTCGGGCTCGCCGTGCGCGACCGATTGCTGCGCGCCTCGGGCTCGCCGGCCGCCAGCGATGGCGAAAAAGACGAATCATGAGTAAGGAGCACGCTGAGAAACGCGCGAAAGCGCTGGATTGGTTGAACACCATGCGTCGGGAACATCCCGCGATGAGCAAACTTGAAGCCATCGAAAAGACCGCGGTCCGGTTCAATCTCAGCCCGCTCGAAGAGGAATGGCTCCTGCAGGCATTGGCCGACAGCAGGCTTGCGCCGAAACCACCGCCGGAGTAATGTCGTTGCGCTCTCAGCGCTCGGAGGGGTGGCAGAGTGGTCTAATGCGCACGCCTGGAGAGCGTGTGGGGTCGAAAGGCCCTCGCGAGTTCGAATCTCGCCCCCTCCGCCAGTCTTCGCTGGCACGGGATTTCTCCAAGGTCCCACTGTGGATACTCCCCTGCCGGACGCCATCGTCTCCGGCAAGGAACCGCTTTCCATCATCGGCGCCATTGCCGGCGGTCAAGAGGTCAGGGCGTCACCAACTCGCGCTCGATCGCTTCGTACCGGTTGATGACTTGCCGGACGAAGTGACGTTTCTCGCTGTACGTGCCCGGGAAGAAACTGCCCTTGAATCCGGCAATGATGACGTGGCGCAGTTCGCGCGGGGTCATTTTCAATTTATCGATTGCGATCTGCAATTCTTTGCAGACGGTCGTATTGGAGACGAGCCGGTTGTCGGTGCAGATGGAAACGGAAAGTTCATGATCGAGCATTTGCCGCAGCGGATGCCGGGAGAGGTCGCGCATGTGCGGCAAGGTTTGGGCATTGCTGGTCAGGCACACTTCGATCGTAATGCGCTGGCTTGCGATGTATTCGGCGAGACGTTGCGTGTACGCCACGGGGTCCGGTATGCTTGGATTTTGAATCATGTGGTGCGCGAACATCCACGTGCCGTGGCCGATGCGGTTCGTGTAACACTTCGTGATCGCCTGAAAGATCGACTCCGGTCCGTATGCCTCGCCGGCGTGAACGGTTTTGCGGAGGAAATGATCGTGCACGTATTGATAGGCGGGGCTGTGGTCGTCGGCGGGGTAACCGGCTTCCGGGCCGGCCAAGTCGAACGCGACGACCGGCAAGCCTTTCTTGCGCGCCAGATCGACCGCGTTGCGCGCCAACTCCATCGATGCGGTCGTGCAGACCTGTTTCGGCGACGCAGAAGGTAACATCTCGAACAGCCGCCGGTGATAATACGACATCTGCGGCGCAATGAACCGCATCGCGCACACAATGATGCCGAAATGGAACGGGATATCCACGCCCGAGGTCACCAACCTGGTTTGGTTGTGCCGTTTCTGCGCGCGCTCAAGTCCCCGGCACACGGCGCGCACGACTTCCTCGATGTCGAGCCGATCATTAATATAATTCTGCGGCGAGTACCGGACCTCGAGGTACCGGACGCCTTCGGCAAGATTATCCTCCGCCAACTCAAAGGCGACACGCTCGAGGTTTTCGGCGTTTTGCATAACCGCGTGGGTGTAGGCAAACCCTTTCAAATAGTCCGGTAGATGGGCGTAATGATCCTTGAAGACCAGCCGCCGCATACCGTCTTCCGTGTACGACGGCAGCTTCACCTTGTGTTTCTTCGCCAACTGGATCAGCGTCGGAAGACGCATCGAGCCGCCCAGATGCACATGCAGATCGGTTTTCGGAATACGCCGGATGAACTCGGTCGAGATCGCTTTGCTCATATCAACAGTCACATTTCGGGACGGATGGTTGGCCCAGGTTGGGCACTTCGAGAAAAACATCAAACACAAGCTTTGTTCATGCGGCTTCATTGTACGTCAATGACATTGGCTTGTGAAGCGAATCCGGGAAATCCAGGCTCAAAGAGGCCATACGGCAGAACAAGCCCGCGTTGCTGGCGCTCCTGAATGGCCCGTCCTTCGTCATTGTCCGCTCAGAGGTATTGCAGGGCAAGATAGTCTTCTGGACGGCCAGCGACGAAGGCCGTGACCAGCTGGTTGCCAACGGCGCGCCGCGCGGCTCAGTCTGGACATATGAGGAATTCGATGCGCTGAGTCGATTCGATGCGCAAACGATGCCCGGCGTTATTCGCGTCAATTCTCGGTTTGGTTGCAACGGGCCAAGAGTCGAACCATGACGCCGACTCCCACCAGTTTGATCGTGGACACCCGCAAGCCGTGGTTGCATCCGTGACAGAAGCGGTTGCCGTCGCACGACACGCCGCCGCTCCCCGGCACAAGTTCGCGTGCTTGCACCCCAAATGTGCGCGCCTGATCAGTCGAGGGCAGTCTTGCTCACAACGGAGCGGGCTTCAAGAATCGTTGCGTTTCCTGCCACGTCCACCAGAGCCTGCGCCTGACGCCAGATTCTTGGGCAAGGCTGTTCTGTTTTCTCTTGGTTGTGACATGCTATTATTGGCTCGATGACAAGGCGGAATCCAGTCGATGACGCGCCGCACCAACAGACGCCGGTGTCGTCCCTTGCAACGAAGACCCGCTTGGCGCACCGCCCTTGGCTCTTGGCTTTGGTTCTGGTGGTCGTCACGTTCGTAGCTTACCAGTCAACATGGCACGCAGGCTTCATCTGGGATGATTACCGGCTTTTCACGCAGAATCCTGCAATGCTTTCCGTTCCAGGGTTGAGACAGATCTGGTCATCGCTGATCGCGTCCCACTTCGTTCCGTTGACCCTCACGTCGTTTTGGGTGGAGCGCCGCTGCTGGGGTTTGCATCCCTTGCCCTACCACGTAATGAATATCGGTTTGCACGCATCCAACGCGGTGCTGCTGTGGGTGTTGCTACGTCGCCTGAAGATTCGCGGTGCTTGGTTTGCCGCGGCGGTGTGGGCGTTGCATCCGATCAACACGGAAACCGTGGCATGGGTGACGGAACTGAAAAACACGCAGTCTGGACTGTTCTTCCTGCTGGCACTGCTGATGTTCCTGCGGTTTGAAGACGGGTTGCATCCGCGCAATTACGCCGTGGCGCTCGTGCTTGGTGCGGCGGCAATGTTGAGCAAACCTTCCACGGTCGTGCTGCCGGGGGTGATGTTGTTGTGTGCCTGGCGGCGATGCGGGCAGTGGACGCGAAACGATTTCCTGCGAGTGGCGCCGCTGGTGGCATTTGGGGCTGCCATGTCGTTGGTGGCGATTGTCGAGCAGCGCTATGAGATCGCAGATGAAGGCGCATCCCAGTGGGCGCTGACCGCTGCACAGCGAGTTATGCGCGCCGGGCGTGCGCCGTGGTTCTATGCGGGCAAAGTGTTGTGGCCCGCGGATCTTTGCTTCGTCTATCCACGCTGGGAATTGGCGGCGCATTCGGTCGCGGCGTGGCTGCCGCTGGCCGGGCTGGCGCTCGCGGCAGCGACACTGTGGCAATTCCGACACACACACTGGGCACAAGCCGCCATCTTTGGTCTTGGCTATTTCGTCATCGCACTACTGCCGGTGCTTGGCTTTTTTGACACCTACTTCTTCCGCTACTCCTTCGTCGCCGACCACTTTCAATACCTGGCCTGCATCGGGCTGATCTCTCTTGCCGTAAACACAGGCACAGCAATCTGCGAACGTGCCGGTCAACGGGGCCGCGATTTGGGAACGCTCGCTGCCGCCATCACGCTGCTGATATTGGGAGTGTCCACATGGAGGCAGGCCCGCATTTATCAAAGCCAGGAAACGCTATGGCGCGATACGCTGACGAAAAATCCGGATTGCTGGCTCGCGCATAACAATCTTGGGCTGCTGCTGGAACACCGGGGCCGGGAGGCCGAGGCGGAAGAGCAATACCGACTGGCCTTGCGGATATTCCCCGACGACGTCAAGGCGCACGTCAACCTGGGTAACGCGCTGGTGCGACAGGGCAAACCATCCGAGGCAGTCCAGCAATACGAGGAAGCGTTGTGGATCCAACCCAATCATGCCCAGGCGCGCATCAACCTCGGAAACGTCTGGTTGCTTCAGGGCAACATATCCGAAGCAATTGGAGACTACGAAGAGGCGTTGCGGATCGATCCCCATTCCGTGGAAGCCCACCTCAATCTCGGGGTTGCTTTGGAGCAAGCCGGCCGTGCGTCGGAGGCAATCGAACAGTACGAGCAGGTACTCCGCCTCAATCCTGATTTGACCGCCGCCAGCAACGCCCTGGCGCGACTGCGGCCGGGTCAGTGAATGGCGTCTACCAATGTTAGTTGGGAATCGCCCCTCATAGCGCCCTCCAAGCCTCTGTCGCTCAAGCCGATCAATGTGCAACTAAGCGCCACCTATTTGGATTCGTTCCGCAAAAACCACCTTTCACGCGACTCATGGTCTTGGGTGTGAGCCGAATATGGCACTGTCTACATGAGACGCGCAGAATTCTTGCCCCCGGCGCAACCGCCCCGGAGTGACGCTTCCCGTTGCAGTTCATAATCGTTTCCTCCTCTGGAGCGCGCCGACTCGTCGCCGCCTTGCTGTTGCTCACCGAGCGTTTGTACGCATTGACACTGCCGAAAATGGCACCGTCAGTCCGGAAAGGGTGAAAGAGGCTTCGTCCACCGGCACTCCGATTTGCTCTGCCCTCATTCTACCAGTCACTCTAATCTATAAAGGACCGGGGCCGTCGTCTCAGTTGAGTTTCTTGGCGGCGCTATGCAGACCCAGCAAAAAACACCAGAGCAACGGAAGAAACAGCACGATGGCCCACGATATCACGGTGGAAAGCAACAGCACGCAACAACCGACGGCGACGGTCTCCCAGACATGCTGTCGCGTCGTGCACACATCGTAGTTGCTGGTCGCCAACACAAACCGGTCGCCCCAAACCAGCGAAGATTCTGTGGCTGGCTTCCGGTCCAGATAGGTCATGGCCTTGGCTCTTATTGAGACTCGTACAATAGGCTG